>JBCCIX010000192.1:0-7917 GCA_039028075.1 Bacteroidota bacterium
TTCATAATTAAAACTCTGACCGGTTTGAAGTTGCTCGGAGCTTACCCTTTCATCTAAGAGATAGTCCCCTACCGCTACCTGATCGCGGAGCGGATGTAACGGCAGCTCGTTTACCGTTACCTTCTTTTCGCGGGAATAAAAAGTTTTAAAATCCTCTTGCCGATTTTGACCGAAAAAGGAGGGGTTTTTGGCTACTTTATACTTTATCATTTTTAGCCCCACTGAAGGGAAAATAATATCTTCGTCATTCAACGGGTAGAAAACTCCCTGATACACTTTAAATTGAGTATATCGTTTGCTACCTATGTTTACGGTTTCACCGTTTATATTTTCAATATTAAAATTTTCTTCCCAACAGTTTTCCGGGCGAACTTTTTTAAGAACATCGGACAGTTGCTTACCTAATTCATGAAACTGTAGTGGAGCTCTATTTTCTTCTGCCACATAAAATGATAAGGTCGCTGTGAAACCTTCACCTACATATACTTCCTTTTTGTTGGTAGTCAAGGCAAGAAACGCATCATCTTTTACGTCAATGAATTCGGTGGGTTCACTTCCATTACGATCAAAGGGATCACGGTCAAATAAGCTTCTAAAGGGATCTCTTCTGCGCTGGCGTTGTACCGGAGGGCCAACCTTAATCGTAGTACCTTCAGAACCTACCAACTTGCCGTTCACCTTCATTTTAAAGGGACGTACTTTAAAAGTGCCTTGCCTCGTAGGGACATAGGTCATCGTAATACTTTGTGACGAAGAGATCTGCCCGTTGACTATCTGGGTATTAGAAGAGGAAGAAGTACCGCGTTTTCTAAATCCATCGATATCTGGGAAATCATCGTAATTTTTTAAACGCTCATTTTTTACGGTAATCGTAATTGTCCAGGCCTGATTTTCTCCAATTTCGCTTGGACCTAAGGCAACTGAAGCTTCCTGAGCACTCGACTCTACGTAAATAGACAGTGGCATTAGGAAAAGAAGAATTTTTTTTAATAAATCGGGTACCAATAGAATCTTTCTGCTCATTTAAAACGTTTACAAAAGTATCGGAATATCCTTAACCTTTGAAATTAAATACTGCCAAAGGTTATACGAGTAAATAATTACTATCGTTTGATTTTTAAAACCAACTATCGAATGTTAGAATACGCGAAAACGATTCTTATGAAAGTTAGCTTTGACAAAACTATTTTTGAAAAAGAACTAAAAAAGGCAATTAGGTATCTTTTAGGGGAAGATTTGAATCATTTTCGAAAATGGTGCTATTCGCAGTTTTACGAAACCCATTCCCAGGTGTTGCAACGTTGCTTTGCGAACGTTTAATCTTTAACTTTTGAGATGCAAAGGCTATGTTTCTTTTTAGGCCGTCAAACTTAGTCCGTTTAACTGCGGATGCCTTGAATACTTCATTGAAAATCTCTTGCGTTAATTCCTGCCAATCATCAGTATTTAAATGGGCTAACTTTTCATGAGGTAGGAACGCCTTTTCACGATGTGGCCTACTCAAACGGTTCCAGGGACAAATATCTTGGCAAATATCACATCCGAATATCCAATCGTTCATTTTTCCCGCAAATTCTTTTGGGATATTGTCTTTCAACTCAATTGTTAAATACGAAATACACTTGCTTCCGTCAACCACGTGGGGTTCAGTAATGGCTTCGGTGGGACACGCGTCCAAGCATGCGGTACAGGTACCGCAATAGTCTCTTACGGGTCCATCAGGTTCCAGTGCTAGGTCCAGAATTAGTTCAGCCAGAAAGAAAAAGCTACCTGCTTTTTTATTCAGTAACAAACTGTTTTTACCAATCCAGCCCAGGCCACTTTTTTGAGCCCATGGCCTTTCCATGACCGGGGCGCTGTCAACAAATACTCGGCCCTCTACGGCGCCAATCTCTTCACGAATGCGAAATAGAAGCTCCTTCAGCTTTTTTTTAATTACAAAGTGGTAATCTTCACCGTAAGCATACTTAGCTAATTTAAAATTGTTTTGATCGGAAATTTTTTTCTGAGGGAAATAGTTATAGGCTAATGAAATGACTGATTTAGCGCCGGGAACTAATTTGGTGGGGTCCAAGCGCTTGTCAAAGTGATTAGCCATATAGGCCATCTTTCCATGCATGTTCTTATTTAACCATTTCTCCAGTCTGGGAGCCTCATCCTCTAAAAACTCCGCTTTGGAGATACCACAAAACATAAAACCCATTTCATAAGCCAGGCTTTTGATCTTTTGGCTATTCTTTACGGTATTTTTCACGGACACAGAGTAAATATAACTCTTATTAGGCTATGTCTCTGTGATTACTTTAAAGGTTTAAAAATACGTTTTGTTGACAGGATCAAAAGTTCTGTGAACATTGGAACATAACGTGTTTTTGTGTTGATTGAAATTTCCGGAGTGTTCAAATTGTTATTTTCCTTGGGATTCAAGCAGATATAATTTACGATAAGCAAAGCAAGGATCAATCCAACTACGATCGTTAATTCTCTCCTATGCTTTTTAATCATATATCTCATGTTTTATTTGAATCATTTGTACCTTCATAAGTTATTTTATTACATCTTGTAATAATTTTTTTTTTTCAACTACTAACCTTTTAAGCAATTTGATTGCGTCGGATACATTCTTTAAAGAATTTGTTGAGGATAATAAGGCGACTATTTATAAAATATGTAGGGCGTATGCTAATGACCCTGAAGAACTCAAAGACTTTGTACAGGAAGTTACCATTCAGCTCTGGCGTTCGCATCAGAAATTCGAGAATAGATCCAAATTATCTACCTGGGTCTACCGCGTGACTCTGAATGTCTGTCTGACCCTTTCTAAAAAACGAAGTAGAAAGTTAGATACCGTATCATTATTATCTAACGATTATTATGATACAAACGACGAAACCGAAAAAGAGCAAATAGCGGCTTTGTACAAAGCTATCAAAAGGCTAAAAGAGTCAGAAAGGGCGATTGTTTTACTTTATTTAGACGACAACAGTTATAAAGAGATAGCTGAAATATTAGGAATTACGGTCACGAACGTCGGGGCCAGGGTTAATCGGGTCAAAAACCAATTGCGAGAAATCATTAAAAGTGGAAATTGATTTAATCGACATATGGAAAAAAGATGAAATATTATTAAAAAATGCTAAGATTGATGTAGATGAAGCCATTGGGAAGAAATCTACTACGGTACTCGCGAAAATTAAATTTATTTTAAAAATCGAGTTTTGGCTCAATAACTTGGTGGGTCCGACCTGTGCAGTTTGGTATTTCATCTACTTTGGTGCGGGCTACGGAATTTTTGCAGGTTTCGGTTACATTATTTATTTCATTTATTACTTGTTTCTCATTCGTTCGATCAATCGATTTGATTATTCGGCAGACGTCAAGCAAAGCCTTACCAAGGTCTACAAGTATCTACGTTTTTACCTACTTCATTATAAAGTAATAATCTGGGTGGGCTATGTGCTCGTGATTTGGGGAGCTGCGGGCTATGGATTTTACATGGGCTATACAGGACAAGAAATGGATTTACCCAAAAATGTTCCCCAATTCGAGTTCACAAAAACGCAAGCCTACGTAGTACTGGGTCTGATTGTTATTGTGCCGGTAGTATTTGCTACTTTGCTGCACTGGTTAGTGAATTTGATTTATGGTAGGAAGATCAAGAAGTTGAAGCTTATAGTTCGCGATCTTTCGTGAAGTTTTAACTCCTTTTGGAGGCAGGTTTACGATAGTATTTACCTCCAATGTACTTTATCGATAATAACATATCGAATTCTAGGTATTGGATTTTTATACGCATATGGCCCATTTTAAATTTACAGTGTTAATGTGGCACTAAGGTTAATGAAGCCGCAGGACCTTGTATGATTGTCGCGGTCTACTGGTGGACTTGCTTCGGTCAAAGGTCCTCCATTTCAGATGAATAGCGATTCGGCTAATAATCTATCAAAATGCGTAAAGCAGGTCGTTCTTCCCAGTAGGTTATTAGGCTTTTTTGTGCAAACCCAGTAAAACAACACCAGAGAATAATTTATACTGTCGGCATTCCAAAACTTTCTTCAATCAAATAACCCCTGCACTTTACCTGGAGGTACAATTTTAAGGTGTTTATAGGCCAGTTCGGTGGCCTCCCTCCCTCGTGAGGTGCGCTTTACGTAGCCTTCCTGGATCAGAAACGGTTCATAGACCTCTTCGATCGTCTCAGCCTCCTCTCCACAGGCCGTAGCAATGGTTGAGATACCTACCGGACCACCTTTGAACTTTTCTATGATGGTAGACAGAATACGATTGTCCATTTCGTCTAAGCCGTGTTCATCTACATCCAGTGCATTTAAAGCCATCTTAGCGATCTCTTTAGTAATTTTCCCATCCCCTTTCACATCGGCAAAATCCCGGGTTCTTCGGAGAAGGTTATTTGCGATTCGCGGAGTTCCTCGGCTTCTTCGAGCTATTTCATACGCAGCGTCATCATCAATGGGTGTATTAAGAATATGACAAGACCGCTCTACAATACCCGAAAGAATTTTGGAATCATAATATTCCAGTCTAGCATTGATACCAAACCGAGCTCTTAAGGGTGAGGTCAATAAGCCGGAGCGGGTAGTTGCGCCAACCAGCGTAAAGGGTGCCAGACTGATTTGAACGGTTCTGGCACTGGGCCCGGAGTCAAGCATAATATCTATTTTGAAATCCTCCATCGCTGAGTACAAATACTCTTCTACGATGGGATTTAATCTATGGATTTCATCGATGAAGAGGACCTCATTGTCTTCTAAATTGGTCAGTAGTCCGGCAAGGTCTCCTGGTTTATCTAGAATAGGGCCTGAGGTGACTTTAATGCTTGTACCTAATTCATTGGCAATAATATGAGACAACGTGGTTTTGCCAAGCCCTGGAGGTCCGTGTAGTAAGACGTGATCAAGGGACTCACCGCGCTGTTTAGCAGCTTGTACGAATACTTTTACATTTTCTACAATCTTGTGCTGCCCGGTAAAATCTCCGAAGTTTAGTGGTCGCAGAGCGCGTTCTATCTCGCGCTCAACGGGGCTCATATTTTCATCGTCCGACTGCAGGTATTCTTCTCTCATACTTTGTTATTTCACGCTAGGCCTTTTGGCAACTTCCACAGCAGTGCTCAAAGCAGTACCACGGCATCCTGTTGTCCTCATTCTTATAGTGGTGGCATCGAAACTAATCAAGGTATGATCAGCCAGGCTCCATGGCTTATCATTTAGCTCCCACACTGTATTGACCATTTTCACTCTTTTTAATTTACAAAATTCCTGATCATTTATCAGAACGTCTAATCTAAGAAGTGCTTTAAATTTTTAAATGATACATGGAATTATTTTAATGCCTTTATTGATAAAACCGCCTTTTGCAAAATTGATGACCCAGAAAAGGCTCATCTACTTTCTCCAACAGAGCTGCTTTAATCGTAAAGAATAGGTTGAATTCTACCTTATAGTGTCTTTACCGAGAGGCTCTTTACAAGACATACCTTGGTTTTCAGCAAGAATGAAAGTGCAAGTCGCATTGCATTATAATATACACCTTTGAAGCGTTCAAGTTATCTCTAATTCGCTACGACTTGTCCAACTAAGTTCAGTAGGTCTCTTGCTATTTTTCTTAGAGATTCTTCAGCGTCTCACCCTCTTGGTGGCAACATCGTAAAGTATTTGAAACAGGTCACTATAATTTAATTTGGACATGACCTTCGTAAGGATAGCAATTCATTACATTTGCGGCAAAAATTGGTATGAGCAACCGCTCTAAAAACATCATTTATTCTATCGTCTTGCTGCTGGTAATGCTAGCGATATACAAGTATCGTCAGTCTCCAAAAAACGAAGTTATTGTACAGTTGACCGGGAAAACTATGGGCCCTATCGCTTATAACGTTACATATTTTGATGCAGAGGGGCGTAACTTTCAGAGTTCGGTAGACTCTATTTTAGAGATATTTAACCAATCCGTTAATACCTATAGGCCGACCTCGGAAATCTCTCAATTCAATCAGGATTCCAGCTTTACGTTCAGGTTGCCTTATTTCAAGGAGGCGGTTCTAAAAGGAGAGGAAATCTATAAATTAACCAAGGGAGCGTATGATCCGAGCATTGGCCCTTTAATCAACACCTGGGGCTTTGGTTATAAAGATGAGATAGCTGTAGACAGCACAATTATTGATTCTCTAAAACAGTTTACCGGTTATCAGAAGCTAATGATCGCCGATAATTATGTTGCTAAAGAAGATTATCGTCTTCAACTTGACTTCAGTGCCTCTGCCAAGGGCTACGGCGTTGATGTGGTTCTTGACCTATTGAAATCTAAAGGTATTTCCAACGCATTTGTGGAGATTGGCGGGGAGGTAGCGGTGGCGGGTAAAAACATACAAAAGGATACGCTGTGGAGTATTGGTATACTCGATCCGAATTCAACAGAACTTGAACAGAGCTATCATAGTATAGTGAGCTTATCCAATAAAGGCATGGCAACATCCGGTAACTATTTCAACTATCAGATCATTGATGGTGTAAAATATGGACATACGATTGATCCAAGTACAGGATACCCAATACAACATGAGCTTTTAAGTGTCACCGTCATTGCGGATGACTGCCATACTGCCGACGCTTTAGCCACAGCATTTATGGTCCTTGGTCTTGAAAAAACGGTTGCTTTTTTAAGCCAACATCTAGAATTCGATGCCTTTTTAATTTACAGTGGTAACGACGGGACATTGGAGAGCTTTTGTACGTCTCACCTCCAACCTTTTATTAAACGGATCTAATAAATGCCACAACGAAAGGAATGGTTCGGAGAATGGTTCGACTCACCCTACTATCATGTTTTATATCATGATCGCGATCATAGAGAAGCTCAGTATTTTATAGATAACTTGATTCGTATTTTGAGGCTGCTGGAAAGTGATAAGATCTTGGATGTCGCCTGTGGAAAAGGGCGCCATTCCATCTATTTGAATCGCAAAGGTTTTGATGTAACGGGCTTTGATCTTTCTGAACAGAACGTTACGTACGCCAGGGAGTTTGAGAATGAAAAACTTCATTTTTTTGTTCATGACATGCGCCAACCTTTCAGACCCGGCAAATTTGATGTAGTACTTAACCTTTTCACCAGTTTTGGCTATTTTAATACCGAAGAAGAAAATATCAAGTCCATTAAGGCGATTACCGCGTCTTTAAAAACTGGGGGTAGGTTCCTTCTCGACTTTCTAAATCCGTACACGGTGATTCATGCGCTGAAGCCGGCGGAGACTAAATTGGTTAAAGGCATAAACTTTAAGATCCGTAAGTACTTAAGTCAAGACAATTTCATAATCAAGGAAATTGAATTTGACGACAAGGGTAAATCCTATCATTACGAGGAGCGTGTACGTGCAATCAGAAGACTTGATTTTCTTGGCTATTTCAAAGAAGCTGGTTTATTAGTTGAAAATATTTTCGGAGATTACCATTTTAACCTCTACGTGCCAGAGGACTCGGAACGAATGATCTTTGTCCTCAAGAAGTAGATGCAACATTGTTGTATATTTGACTTCGGGATATCCACATGACTTTTTTCTTTGTTATTTTATTTTTTACCGCGCTGTTTTCAGGAGGATTGGCCTTTCTAATTTCTGATGTCAAAAGTGGGTTGTATAAGCTTAGTCTAGTATTTGCGGGGGCCTATCTATTTGCCATTACGGTTATTCATATCCTCCCTGAATTATTTTACGAGGCCGAAAGCCCGACTACCATTGGAATATATGTGCTACTGGGATTTTTCTTACAACAAGTCTTGGAATACTTTAGCGCGGGGGCAGAGCACGGTCATATTCATAAGCATATACATGATCATAAGCAATCACTTTCGTTTGCCCTTCCTGTACTTACGGCACTGTCAGTACATGCGATATTGGAA
>JBCCIX010000193.1:0-7915 GCA_039028075.1 Bacteroidota bacterium
ATGTGAGCCACCCCTCACATAGTTTGGCGCTCCCATGCAAATCCACATTCCTAATTCACGGGCTTTTTCGGCGGCTTCCAGTGTAGTGGGCATTTCTGAGAGTGATGCACCATATTCATGGGCTTCCATTACATGTTTAACGGTAGTATCATCATGACTACCGATGGGCAGTGTATCCTTGAAGGCCTGCATGATCTCCGACCTCTTATCTACCTTACTGCGTTCTTCGATCTGAGCCATTAGCCGTTTTTCGCTCTCTTCTAGTGAAATCTGATGCATTTTGGCACGCTTCACAATCAAATCGTCCAATTTAAACTGTCGTTGCCCCGGTATACTTTCATTAACAACCACCAACTTAAGCGATCCGATCTGTTTCATTGCTTCCAAATAATCTAACACCTTTTCAGAATTAGGATCAAGACGAGAATGGATGAAATGGCGGATCATTCCCGTACGGGACAATTTATCTAACTCATAACTTCTTTTGATCGCCACCTCATACGTTCTTCTAGCATCGGGATTTTCGGAAAAACTAATGGCTGTAAAAAGAGTGGTCAAACCACATGCCGCAGCACGCTGATCCACAAAATGAAAGGCAAACGGTAAGGGAAAGTTGGCGCTCGGCCTGGGATGCAATTCCTTCTCCAGGTAATCTGAATGAATATCAATACAGCCGGGTACCAGCCACTGGCCAGCCAGATCAATCCCACGTAAAACATTATGCTCTTTGATACTTATGATTACACCATTCTCAACCTCAAGACTTCCTATGAAGTTCTTCTCAGGGGTCACAATCCGTGCGTTAGTAAGTGTATATTGAGAGTAATTTATCATACCCAACAAAACTGAGGTTAGGATATTAGCATGGGGTTAGGTTCATTGTAGATTAGAATTAAATTGATGATTCAAAAATAGGCTGCTAGCCACCCAAATCAGAAGTGTGTTGACCAAGTCAAAGCCAGGTGAATCTTGACGTTGTTGCGAATTGAATGAGTTTTGATTCTCGATAAATAGTAGAGATTAATTGTTTCTATTTTTTAGGTTATGAACTTGCTTTTGAAAGTGGCTCTACCTCTGATGGGAAAATGGATCGAGCTTCTGTATCAGTCCTTTCCAAGATCTTGACCCGCCCAAGGTAAAAAATGGTGATAGTCAGGCATAATAGCCCCTCCAGCAGGATGGTTGGAATTACTCCAATCCAGTCCGCAATGGCACCCACAAGTAAACCTCCTAGCGTAACGCTAGCCATGAACATGGCGATATATAAACTGAGCACCCGCCCGCGTTTGTCTTCGGCAGAAATAGTTTGAAGTAAGGTATTGGTGCCTGCAAATACAATAACCCGTCCTAGTCCTGTACAGGCTATGGCTATGAGGGTGATGGCGAGCATGTTAGAAAAAGCGACCGCTAAAAGTGATAATGAGAATATACCCGCTGCATAAAATATGAGCCGCTGAATGCCAGCAGCACTTAATCGGTTAGCCAGATAAATCCCTCCTAAAATGGCACCCAAACCCAAGGCGCTATTCATATAGCCAAAAACATCAGAGCCTCTGTTAAAAACTTCTCCGGTAAGTAAGGGGAGTAATACAACAAAAGAAACCCCCACAAAGGTAAATGCCCCAACAAATAAGATAGATAACTTAATGGTAGGGAAGCCAAAAGCATACTGGGTTCCTTCAAGAAACTCTGCCCTGAAGTTCAATTTAGAGCTTTTAATACTTTCTCCATACGTTTTTACAAATAGTAAAGTGATCACAATAACGAAGCTCAGTATCCCATAAATAAGAAAACAGGTGGCCTCTCCTGCTAAAGGGATTAGTAACCCGGCAATACCCGGACCCACTACACGAGCCGTATTAAACACAGTGGAATTTAGCGCAATTGCGTTTCCTAGTAATGATTTGTCTTTAAGCAAGTTATTCACCAGAGCCTGCCGACACGGCATTTCCAGACCTTTCATTAGCCCCATAAAAAGCTGGATACTTATCAGCAAAACTATGGAAGCCAGCTCCATCCAGGTTATCAATGCTAAGACGAGTGAACTAATACCTATCAGCACTTGGGCTCCCTGGATGATCAACTTTTTGTTGAAGCGGTCCGCAATCACACCAGCAAACAATCCTGTGAAAAATGCTGCCATTTGCTTAGCAGATGTAACAATACCAAGAATAAATGCTGAGTCAGTCAATTGATAAGCAAGCCAGCTTACGGCTACCTGTTGCATCAAATTGCCTATGTTTGATAAGGCCTGCCCTGAAATGAAGATCCGATAATTCTTATCCTTGAGCGCAGATATCAATTTCATGCTGCCGTTTAACTCAAGGTTTCACTTTTTAGGATCTTTGCTCTAAGGACGTCGGATATCTTCTCGAAGAAAGTGATAAGTACTATGGTAAAAAGGATGAGCGCTAAGGCATCGCTATACCGGAGCATCTTCATAGCCATATGTATCTCAAACCCGATACCTCCACCTCCGAATATCCCTAACCCTATGGCTGCTCGCAGATTTACATCAAAGGAATAAAAGAGATTGGCGATAAATGAAGGAACTACTTGTGGTATAATACTGAACTTAATGGCTTGCAATTTATTAGCGCCAATCGCATACAGGGCTTCAACCGGTTCCACATCTACCTCTTCAATCGCATCGGCAAATAACTTTCCAAACATACCAATGGTACTGATACATAATGTGACCATGCCTGCGAAAGGCCCTAAACCCAACGCAATAACGAAGACAAGGATCATAACTAGCTTAGGGATCACTCGCTCTAACGACATTAGTAACCGACAGAAAGATCGTACCAGTGAAGAAGGGCTTGTATTATTCGCCGCAAGGAAAGCCACGGCCAAGGCCATAAACCCACCCAGTACCGTACCCAAAAATGCCATGGCCAACGTTTCGAGTATGGATGTAAATACGTTGCTTCTTTTCCACAAGACTTCAATATTAGGTGGCAACATCTCGCCTAAAAGATTAACAAGATGGTGCCCTTCGGTGAAAAAAAGTACCGGATTAAAGTCTAATTGGATTGAAATGGCAACGACAATAATCGCAAAAACTGAAAAAACAGTAACCCGCTTCTTCAGCTTTTCAAAAGGCAAAAACTTTTTCTCTATAACTAGTGCGTTCATGATAGTTTACCACCTGTGGCGATTTTTTTACGTAAGTAATCAGATAATCTTTCCGAAAGGAAGACTAGCGCCAAAACCACCATGATAGCAGTACTAGCTCGTTCATATTCAAGCAGTTGGAACGAATAAAAAATCTCATATCCTATACCTCCTGCACCTACGGCACCTAACAACACTGACAAACGGATGTTTATTTCCAGGCGAAACAAAGTATTAGAAATAATTGATGGTAATACTTCGGGTAATATAACATACTGTATGATCTGCATTTTTGTAGCACCTACCGATGCTACAGCCTCAATGGTTTTTGGGCTTACCTCTTCTATGGCATCGGCATAAAGCCGGCCGAGCATTCCCAAGCAGCCAACGGCTAGTGCCACCACCCCAGGAAATGGGCCTAGTCCTAATGCCGCTACCAGAAGTAAAATGATAATGATCTCAGGTAATGCCCTTTCTGCGGCCATAGCAAACCGGCTGATGGTCTTAAGCCAGGGAGAAGATAGGTTGGCAGCCCCGGCCAAAGCAAATCCAAACGAAAATAGGGCACCAAATACAGTGGCTAATAAGGCGATAAGTATTGTTTCAAACGCCGGATAGATCATTTCGGAAAACGCTGCCACATCCGGAGGAAACATTTCTGAAAGGAAACTTAACCCTTCGAATATGCCTTGCTGGAATACACCCAGATCAACGCGGCACAGTCTGGCAGAGGCAATGAAGAAAAAGAGAAATACAGTAGCTATAAAAAGCTTTCGGAAACTTTTTTTATATGCAGTAAGCTCGAACCTCACGATACAACCAATTGGGATTGTTGCTCTACCAGTTCGTCCAATTGGAACAATTCTTCGCCATATATATCTGCCAATAATTCGTCCGAGACCTTGGGGCTACCGTCATATATTACGTTTCCATCTTTAATGGCAATAATACGTGTGCAATATTTGGCGGCTATTTCAGGTTGATGAAATACACCAATCACGGGCATTTCTTCAGCCAGCGGTCTCAAAAGCTTCATGATCTTTTTTGCATTACTGGGGTCAAGGTTGGCAATAGGTTCATCGGCCAGTAATATATAGGGTTTTTGAAAAATAGCACGAGCGATGGCCACGCGTTGCTGTTCCCCTCCGCTCAGAGAAGCTACCTTACGATATGCCAAATGGGCAATTTTTACTTTTTCCAATGCTTCCAGTGCCTCTTCCGCTTCAGCGTTGCTAAACCCGTAAAAAAGACTTCGAAAAGAATTAATTTGGCCTAATCGGCCCACCATCACATTATCCAAAACGGATAATCTTTTAACCAGATTAAAGCCCTGAAAAATAATACCAATTTTTTGTCGTATATGTCTTAGTGACTTGCCATTGCAACATGCCAAATCTTTAGTAACACCATTTGTTTGGATCAAAATACTGCCAGTGGAAGGTTTGGTAAGCCCATTTAAGCACCTCATAGTCACCGTTTTTCCAGCCCCACTAGGGCCTAGAATACCTATAAAATCACCCTTCTCTGCTTTAAAACTCACCCCCTTCAATATGCGCTTACCATTAGGCAAGCTTTTCGTTACTTCTTTAACCTCAATCATTTTCACTGAATTGTTTAGGCTAAGCTATGTGCTAATTATTAGAGACGGACAAGTGGTTGATTAGCTTTTCACAAGCTTTAAGCTGCTTTATGCATTATCATCCTACTGTATGTTCAAATTGCTTCAATCTCAAGCACTTAAGAACATTTTGGTGCTCACCATCATGGTGACTATGCCTCCACTTCAAAATAATCTTAAGCTCTTAATCTTCGTGCACTTTGAACTTTCGTTACGAATTCCAACGCCTAAAGCAGATTTACATACTGGGCTGTTGTTTGGTTTCTTCCCCATTGACCTTCATTTCACAGATCATTTTTTGTAGCAGTTTGAATTTTTCCACAGCCTGAATGAGATCTTGATCCAGTTCAAAATTTGTCCACAGGTAGCCCAGCAATGCTATGCCGTCAAAGCCCAGATTAAAAGCCATTTCCGCCCGTGCATCGTTGATACCACCTAAGGCAATAACCTCAGGACGGTCAGAAGTTTGTTGCAGAAAGTGCTTGAGGTCGTTAAACCTGAATTTGCTGTTATACCCTTTATTGGAAATACTATCGAAAATAGGGCTAAGAAAAATGTAATTGTAGATATTCCCCTCTTCAATTACTTCACTTATTGAATGATATGAAAACCCAATGCGTTCAAAGGGCTGCTCTGCACTCAAAGGGTCAGTTTCCCTGTAATATTCAGGGAGAGTGTACTTTTTTGTAAAATGAGCGCCATAAAGACCATATTCCCTGATCAGCGAGTAGTGAGAATGGATGATAATACGATTATGAAAATAAGCGGGGATACGCTCAATGTATTCTCGCATCCGCTTTTCAGAGTAATTTTTCTTTCTGAGATGAAACGCTTCCAGCCCTTCACAGAAAAGTAGATTAAGTAAATAGTGTTCGCTAGGGAGATCGTGAAAATTACTAACAACCAGAAGTTTCATAACAATTAGTCGGCAATGGATAATTTAGCTGAGCCTTAATTAAGATTGAGATCAAATAACCCTACGTCAGTGGCCATCAGGCGCAGTGAGTCGTAATAAGTATCATCGATAGGGATGTATTTTACCTGATAATCATAATTATAATGGATTTTACTCGATGCCTCAGGGTCAGCAATATGCAGGTCAGCCAGGGCCCGTCTTATTTCTTGGGTGAGCCCCGAATCCAGGTCATTGCTCACGAAAATCGAACCTCGGGGAATAGGATTTGACTTCCATATCACTCTAAAATCTTCTTTTTTAATCTTACCTCTTTTTAAGTAGGTATTGATCGAGACATTATTCACTGCGGCTACATCCACCTTGTTAGTAATGCAGTTGTACAAAGAAGCTACGTGGTTTTCTGAAACCATTACCTCTTTGAAATCATCCTCTTCTATTCCATTTTTTTTGAGATAACTTCTGGGAATCAGGTGACCCGATGTAGAAGTGGGATACGCCCATGCCATGGTAAGTTCCCCCTTTTTTTCTTGCAAATCTTCAATGCTGTGTATAGAGGAATTCTTCGGTACTATAATACATGACCAATAATTGTGAATGGTATCTTTAGAAACCGTTGCAGAAGTTACAAGCGGCTGAATGTCTATTTTAGATTTCGCCATGATGTAGGAGAATGCACCCGTACTTCCCACATGTATTTTTTTTGCCTTCATCGCTTCTATCACCGCTGAGCCATTGGTCACCTTGTAGATTTTTACTTTCATTCCTAGCGTCTCGGATAAATAAGACTTGAAGGCTTCCACCTTATCGACGGTCTTGTCATAATCCTCTGTCACTGAAAAGCAAACGATCAATTCTTCAGGATTGGTGTAGCCATCATCGCTACTACCACACCTGGCAAAAAGCATAAGAATCAACGGTATAATCGAATTTCTAATCAACGTAAAGACTTTACCTATATTGAAGTAACTTTTTGATCATTTTAAAGGGATGAGCATTTTGTTAGAATTCGGTTCAAATGTTTCTTAACGCTGTTTAATTGCATCATTGACATGATAAACGAGCATGGCCCGCGCTACTGGGCTCGACAGCTTCAACTCTTTTTCCTTTGCTATCGCCATTGGGTCTAAATCAAATGGTGAGACTAGCTCAATAAGTTGTTTTTTGAAATTATTGACTTTTTCAAGTTCATTTTGAACGGAAAAGTAATAATCATATTCAATTTTAGGGATCGTTACGGTGCCCGAACTTCTTGAACCGTAGTGGTAGATCTTTCTTTTTTTCCAATACTCAATGGTACCTGCTACAATCTTTTCTAACACTTGGGGTTTTTTCTTAGCCGAAGGCAGCACCTTAAAATACCGAATGTATTGTTTGTCTAACTCCAGAAAATTGAAAGAGTACACTCTTCTCAAATTGAAGGTCTGCTGGCCCGGGGCTTTTTTAGTTTTAAAACCTATAATACCAGGTAGATTGACCATATCATATTTTACAAAACCGTAGAGACTATCTGAATCTTCTGTTACAATTAGTCCTTCTGACCACTGTATGTCTCCTGGTTCAGAGTCGTCTTCTCGTAGTGTTTCCGCTCTCACCGGCATGGTGGTGGTCCTGGACAGATAGCTTCCCATCCCCCCTTCTTGTGAAAACAAAATTTCACTTTGAAAAACCAGTAAAAGTACTGCTAAGCACCTCATAGTTATGTTTTGCCTTGAAGGTACAGTAATAGCATTAGGACGGAAAAAGAAAGTGTTAGCCGCAGATTAAAGTTGAATTAGAAAAAAGTTTCGACCTTGCTACCCACAACGCACTTAAATATCTTTGTTACAAAGATTACAAATGAAACCTGCTTTTAATTATATGTCCAATCCTTCCAAGGCCGTTGTTGATTCAGCGCAGCTATGGACTAGATGGAAACTCGGGTTTCAACTTAACAATGAATGAAAAATAAAATTAGAATAAGAGAAAACCCGGGTTAGTCAATAGCCCGGGTTTTTTTATGTCCCACTTTTTAAAATTTGATTGAAATGGAGTCTACCGTAAGCGCAAAAGAACAATTGAAGTCGATCATTCAGGAACTGGAGGGTATTTCCTTTTCTCATGAGGCATATTTTGCCTTCAAAAGAGCGGATCAACTCGACGAATTTGTTCAGGCCAATGAGCAGGGTTTAATTGATTTTGCCAAGTCGATATTGACTGCTTTGATGGAAAAAGAGGGACAATACAGTGCGTTGGACTATGATGTGATGGCAATAGGGTCGGATATG
>JBCCIX010000194.1:0-7898 GCA_039028075.1 Bacteroidota bacterium
GTTTATGATATTCAGTATCATAAAATCCTGGCGAACTCCCTGGCGTGTATCATCATGTTTCTGATAGGTGCTCCCCTGGGGGCCATTATTAAAAGAGGAGGGCTTGGGATACCGGTCTTGATGTCGATTATTTTTTTCATTATCTTTTATGTGATTAGTATGACGGGCGAAAAGTATTCCAAACAAGACTTAGTAGATCCTGCCTTCGGCATGTGGACTGCAAATGCTATTCTTTTGCCTATCGGTCTTTTGTTTTTGAGACAAGCTAGAGTCGATGCCCGACTCTTCGATGCCGATTTCTACAACGTTATGATTGAACGTTTACAAAGGTGGTTTTCGAAAAGAAAGGCTGCCCAATAACTTTCAGCGATAGTTGCTTATTGAAATACACCTTATTACTTTTGCGCCCTAATTAAAATGAAGGACTAAGCATGTATTTACAAAAAGAAAAAAAGCAAGATCTATTTGAGAATCATGGTCGGTTAAAAGCGAAAAATGATACGGGTTCGGCAGAGTCGCAGATAGCACTCTTTTCTTATCGTATTCAGCACCTGACCGAACACATGAAGAAAAATAAAAAAGACTACTCTACACAGCAGGGTCTTTTGCGGTTAGTGGGCAAGAGAAGAAAGTTGCTCAATTACTTACAAAAAGTCGATATCGAAAGGTATCGGGCTATTATAGCAGAACTAAAACTGAGAAAATAAAATAGGGGGAATCATCACATTGATTCCCTTTTTATCTTTTACAGAGCGCGATTTGACGCTCGCTATTAAATTAAATTTTTATGCAATTCAATGTTATCAACAAAACAGTAAACCTTCCTGATGGGCGCACTATATCGGTGGAAACAGGAAAACTGGCCAAGCAAGCGGACGGGTCGGTAGTAGTGCGCATGGGTGACACAATGCTACTGGCTACGGTAGTTTCGAGTAAAGAAGCGAAGGACGATGTTGATTTTTTACCTCTTTCGGTTGATTACCAGGAAAAGTTTGCCTCTTCAGGTAAAATTCCCGGCGGTTTTCTCAAAAGAGAAGGCCGATTATCTGATTATGAAATTCTGATAAGCCGTTTAGTAGATAGAGCGGTTCGTCCTATGTTTCCTGATGATTACCACGCTGATACACAAATAGCAATATCACTTATCTCGGGAGATGAAGCTGCCTTACCTGATGCACTCGCTGCTTTTGCTGCTTCTTCGGCACTTGCTGTTTCTGACATTCCTTTCTATGGACCCATATCTGAGGTAAGAGTAGCCAGAATCAATGGCGAATTTGTCATTAACCCTTCAAAAAGTCAAAAAGAAGAAGCTGACCTCGACTTGATCGTAGCCGCTACCATCGATAACATTTTAATGGTAGAAGGTGAAATGAAGCAAGTGTCTGAAGATGATATGTTAGATGCTATCAAAGCAGCACATGAGGCCATCAAAGTACAATGTCAGGTGCAAGTAGAGCTTCAAACCGAAAGCGGAAAGACAGAAAAGCGAGAATATTCACATGAGAATAAGGATGAGGAGCTCGAAAAACGTATGCAAGAGGAGCTCTACGATAAAGTTTATGGTGTAGCTCAGCAGCAAATAGCTGACAAATCGCTGCGCTCAGAATCGTTTAAAGCCATTAAGGAGGAGTTTGTAGAGGGATTTGAAGAAGAGGAAGAAGTGGATAGCTTCTTGATTAATAAGTACTTTAAAAATATCCAAAAGAAGGCTTGTCGAGATTTAGTTTTAAATGAGCGTAAGCGATTAGACGGCCGAGAACTTGATCAGATTAGACCGATTGCCACCGAAATAGGTTACCTTCCCTCGACACACGGGTCTTCCGTCTTTACGCGAGGTGAAACACAATCGTTAAGTACAGTTACATTAGGCACTAAAATGGATGAGCAGCTTATTGATGGCGCTATGTATTCCGGCTCTAATAAGTTCATGTTACACTATAACTTCCCCGGCTTTTCTACCGGTGAGGTGAAGCCCAACCGAGGTCCGGCCCGAAGAGAAGTAGGACATGGAAATTTGGCTTGGAGAGCGCTTAAAGAAGTACTACCTGCTGAGAGCCCTTACACCATACGTGTGGTTTCTGACATTTTGGAATCCAACGGATCGTCTTCTATGGCCACTGTTTGCGCAGGTTCGCTAGCACTTATGGATGCCGGTATCCAGATAGATGCTGCAGTTTCAGGTATAGCTATGGGAATGATTTCTGATAGTGATACCGGTAAGTTTGCCATTTTATCCGATATTCTTGGAGATGAAGATCATTTAGGAGATATGGATTTTAAAGTAACTGGTACCGAGAAAGGTATTACCGCCACCCAAATGGATATTAAGGTGGATGGCCTTTCGTATGATGTGCTTAAACAAGCTTTGGAGCAAGCAAAAGAAGGAAGGTTGCACATCCTCGGAGAAATGAAGAAGACCATTGCCGAACCCGCCCCTGACCTGAAGCCAAGTGCACCCCGATCTGAAATTGTGAAAATCGCCAAAGACCAAATTGGAGCTGTAATTGGACCTGGAGGAAAAGTAGTTCAGGAAATTCAGAAAGAGACTGGTGCTACCGTTGTTATCGAAGAAGATGACCACAACGGTATAGTGAGCATTTTCGCGGTGGATAAGGTTTCCATGGATGACGCGCTGAAGAGAATAAAGGCCATAGTAGCCGTTCCTGAGATTGGCGAAGTATATGAAGGAAAGGTGAAATCAATCATGCCATTTGGTGCATTTATTGAGTTTATGCCAGGGAAAGATGGTCTTTTGCATATTTCTGAGATCAAATGGGAACGCGTTGAAAAGATGGATGGAATAATGGATGTGGGTGAACAGGTTCAGGTTAAACTTGTGGATATCGATAAAAAGACAGGTAAATTCCGTCTATCACGTAAAGTATTGTTACCAAAACCTGCTAAAAAGGAAGAAAACGCAGAATAATATTTTCTTTAGAAGTTTTGCACTTTGATGTCTATTCGTTAAAATCGTTGTGATCTTTATGGAAGGAAATAACGGATGATTACGGAATGAGACAGCTAAAGATTAGTAAGCAGATCACGAATAGGGAAAGTCAGTCACTTGATAAGTACCTACAAGAAATCGGTAAGGTTGATCTGCTTACTCCCGATGAAGAAGTGGAGTTGGCGCAGCGCATCAAGGAGGGAGATCATTTGGCACTTGAGAAGTTAACAAAAGCCAATCTTAGATTTGTGGTCTCCGTCGCAAAACAATATCAAAATCAGGGCCTTACGCTTGGGGACCTAATCAATGAGGGAAATCTTGGGCTGATCAAAGCTGCGCAACGTTTCGATGAAACCCGAGGTTTTAAGTTCATATCCTATGCGGTTTGGTGGATCCGTCAATCTATTCTGCAAGCGTTAGCCGAGCAGTCCAGAATAGTACGTCTTCCGTTAAATCGAGTGGGCTCTTTAAATAAGATCTCTAAGACGTTTTCAGAGTTGGAGCAAAAGTTTGAGCGTGAACCTTCTCCGGATGAGCTGGCAGAAGTACTTGAAGTCTCGACGGCTGAAGTGGTGGATACCATGAAGATTTCAGGTAGACATGTTTCGATGGATGCACCTTTCGCTCAAGGTGAGGAGAACCGGTTACTCGACGTTCTCGAAAATGAGTTGGAAAAGACCCCGGATAATGAATTGATGAACGATTCATTACGACGAGAGGTGCAGCGCGCTTTATCTACACTAACCCAGCGGGAAGCTGATGTAATAACGCTGTATTTCGGATTGAACGGTGAAAATGCGTTGACGCTTGAAGAAATAGGTGAAAAATTCGGTCTTACTCGTGAAAGGGTGCGTCAGATTAAAGAAAAAGCTATTCGTAGGCTCCGACATACGTCCAGAAGTAAAGCGCTTAAGCCTTATTTAGGCTGAACATCATTCATTCGATTTTTTGTAATCGATGGTTTTATGCCAGATACCCGTTTTTCCTATCTTTGTACGCCTACTGACAAATAACTGTTTTAACTAAAAATAGTATAACTCATTGGGGCAAAAAAGAGTTTATCATCTTAGGAAAACACGCATTACAATGACTGAGGAAAAAATTAAAGTGCTAATCATCGGTTCCGGTCCGGCGGGCTACACCGCTGCTATTTACGCTTCCCGGGCGGGACTGAAACCTGTGATGGTTACCGGCGGACAACCCGGTGGACAATTGACCACAACCAATGACGTGGAAAACTATCCGGGATACCCCGAGGGAATTAATGGTCCTCAAATGATGATCGATTTCCAAAAGCAGGCGGAACGATTTGGGACTGATGTTCGATTTGGACAAGTTACTTCCGTTGATTTTTCAAGTTATCCTCATAAGGCTGTTGTGGATGATAAATATACCATAGTAGCTGAGGCCGTCATCATCTCTACGGGGGCAAGCGCCAAATATCTGGGCTTACCGTCGGA
Source organism: Bacteroidota bacterium (assembly GCA_039028075.1). Classification (GTDB taxonomy): domain Bacteria; phylum Bacteroidota; class Bacteroidia; order Cytophagales; family Cyclobacteriaceae; genus Fulvivirga. The sequence continues at coordinate 4,408 of JBCCIX010000194.1, forward strand.
GAAAAAATACTACAACAAAGGGGTATCGGCCTGCGCGGTATGTGATGGTTTTTTTTATAAGGATAAAATAGTTGCCGTGGTAGGAGGGGGTGATACAGCAGCGGAAGAAGCCACCTACTTGGCCAATCTATGTCCTAAAGTATATTTAATTGTAAGAAGGGATGAGATGCGTGCATCAAAGATCATGCAAGGCCGAGTTTTTAATAATCCCAATATTGAGGTGCTCTGGAACACCGAAACCGATGAAATATTAGGAGATGGTGAGTCCGTTAACGGCATGAGAGTGGTGAACAATCAGACTGGGGAGAAAACGAAAATTGATATCGATGGTTTCTTCGTTGCTATTGGACACAAACCAAATACCGAAATTTTCAGAGATTATCTGGAAATGGATGAAACGGGATATTTAGTTGCAGAACCAGGAACGTCAAAAACAAAAATAGAGGGGGTGTTCGTTACAGGCGACGCTGCGGATAAGGTCTATCGACAGGCGGTTACGGCTGCCGGAACAGGCTGTATGGGAGCATTAGATGCGGAGAGGTTCCTGCAAGCTAAAGAGATGGAAGTAGTGGAGAGCTAAAACATTGTCATAAAATTGAATTACTTTGTGAGGCCGTCTGTTTAGACGGCCTTTTTTATACAACATATAATGAAATGACTAAACTTGATTTACTGGCTTTTGCCGCACATCCTGATGATACCGAATTAAGTTGTGGTGGAAGCCTGGCTCTACAGATTGATAGAGGTTACAAAGTGGGCGTTGTAGATTTAACCAGAGGTGAATTGGGTACGCGGGGTAACCCTGAACTACGTGATCAAGAAGCGAAATCTTCAGCTAAGGTATTGGGGTTAAGCCTCCGAGAAAACCTTGAAATGGAAGACGGTTTTTTTCGAAACGATAAGGAAAACCAACTGATCGTTGCTAAAACCATCCGTAAATATCGTCCTGAAATCGTGCTGGCTAATGCCATCAAGGATAGGCACCCTGACCACGCCCGGGGATCGCAGTTGGTAGTCAATTCTACATTTTTAGCAGGGCTATCAAAAATAGAACTAGAGTTGGGCGGGCAACCTCTAGCACCCTGGAGACCCAGAGTGGTTTATCATTTCATTCAAAGTCAGTTTATACAACCTGACTTTATCATTGATGTAAGTGACTACTGGGACAAAAAAATGCAGGCCATTAGGGCCTTTAAATCCCAGTTCTATGACCCTGATAATAACGAGCCGGAAACCTATATTTCATCCCCTGAATTTATGAAGATGATTGAGTCCAGAGGACAAGAACTCGGTCATTCCATTGGTGTAAAATACGGCGAAGGATTCACTGTGAACAGAAATATGGGGGTTCGAAACATTTTCGATCTGATATAACGAGTCGATTAGAAACCAATTTCGGTTTGCAAAAGCAGTGCACTACCCTCATCAGGGCAAAACAAATGAACACATTATGTTTTGTCACTCTTTGAACACCCATTACAATTTCATAGGTTTTATTGTGTATCCCCGTTGTTCCAATAGACTCAATAGACCTTTTTCATCTGCCAAGTGAGAGGCACCGATTGCAAAGAAGGTAGGAGCTTGTTTCATATATCCTACCATTTTAGGCAACCACTCTGAATTTCGCCTTTCTATGAAATAAGTTCGAAACATACGGTTGTTTTCTACAGGATGCAGCGTGTACTCTAAAGTGGTATGTAAATCCCCAGCCGTATATGCTTCCACCACCTTGTGGTAGTCAGAAACTTGTTGGTCAAAGTGGGTAATGGTATGTTTAAGTGCGTTAATCTGATCTTCAAGTGAAAATCTTTCCAAAGCTTCGACTTCACGTTCTACCGGCTCCAACCCGAGCATGATCATACCGTTTTTATTTGCAATATTGATGAGATCAAGCTCGTAAAACTTTATATCTTCTTTTAATGCTAAACGGGTCATCGTGGTGGATAACATGACCGGTTTAAACTTACTGTAGACCATTTCGAACTTTAATTTTCCGATGCCAAATCGGTCTTTAAAGAGGTCTTCCAGCGAATTAAATTCTTCTTTCGACAAATAATCTTTGAGTGACTCATGATGCCCCAGATGTGCTGCTTTGTTTAGCTCATGTTTAGATCGATGGTCTAAAAGCGTTTCAGTTGAAAGTATTCTACACGCGTTAATCTTTTCTAAGGCAATGGGTGGTAATATATATTCTGATTCGGGAATGAATTTTAAGATCGCCATGATATAAGAAGGCTTTTCCAGACCGTTGCCTGTGACCTCCCAGAAAATGGCATTCTTTTTAAATTCTTGAGCGAAAGAAATCAAACTACTCGTTACAATAACAAGTGCGGTAATTAGGCTTCGTTTACGAATGGTTTTAGTCATGAGTTAAATACTATTGTAGAAAATTAATGTTGACGAAAATAAAAATATTTTGCCATAATGTCGATGACCTTAACCACTCCGGCTCTATTGTTTCCAGCTATCTCACTGTTGCTACTCGCTTATACTAATCGTTTTTTGGCGATTGCTACCTTGATCAGGAATCTTCATAAAAAGCATAAAGACAATCCTGAGCATGCTATCATTAAAGGACAAATCAAAAATTTGAAAACCCGTCTGGGCCTGATCAGAAATATGCAAATATTTGGTATCTCCAGTTTTTTTCTGTGTGTCCTTAGTATGTTCATGCTTTTCAGTCATAATGAAACTTGGGGTAATTATAGTTTTGGTGCGAGTATGTTGTTTTTACTGGTATCTCTCGCTCTTTCTTTGCGAGAAATTCAGATAAGCACAGATGCGTTAAATCTTGAGTTGGGAGATATGTCTAAATGAAATAAGTAAGGCATCCATCAAAATTTAATGACCAATAGCCCACTTCGTTTTTTTGAATCGGCAAAAGGTCCCTTTAAAACGCCTTGGAATATATTTCATTGTAAAGCTTAAAACAAACTCTAATCGCGAATCACATTGGGGCTAGACCGCAGAATGAGCGAATAAGAAATAGGCTACAGCTTAAAACGTGTGCATTTCAATTTGTAGCGATTGTCTTTTAGCTATTAAATCATATCGGTAAGGGTGTGAAAACATCTTTGTCATTCAGAAAGTCTGGCGTTTACTTTCTAAATAGTAAAGATTCCTCTCTCCGTCAACTGGCAGCCAACCTGACGGATGCAGAATGAACTTAAGAATTACTGATATCCGGAAAAAGTTGTTTTCAAGTACAATAATCCACCCCTACCAGCCTGCCGGCAAGGCAGGAATCCCCTGAAGGGGACTTTTTAGGCACCCCTTTAGGGGCAGGGGGTGTTTTTGAATTTATTGAAAAATCTATGTTTAAAGACATGAGGAATAGATTTCTATTGCATATTTATTTTAGTCGGATGCCACTACTTAAAAATGAAAGTTCTGCATCTAGTCTAAAATTCTTTTTATGGATACGTGCTGCAAATTGCGTTTAAATGTCCCATCACATTGAACCCGCGACAATTTGAAATGCACCTTTTAAA
>JBCCIX010000195.1:0-7845 GCA_039028075.1 Bacteroidota bacterium
GAAATGGTGGGTCCCGGAGTGTCATCAATGGCTTCTGAAAACTCTACGGTGATCGTAAAGTTATCCGCATTACGAACGATATCGTCGGGATGATTATCATTAATAACGGCCGTGGGAGGCGTTCCGTCTACAGTAACTGCGTTACTTATGGCATCACTTAATCCACCACTTTCCACGGTGATCGTACCATCGCCGGAGCTGGTGTAGGTGAAACCTGAAAAGGTCAATGTTCCATTGGAATAGGTGGTGGGAGCACCTGAAATTGTTACCGGAGCCGAAACGGTAACGGAGCCATTGTAATCCATGTCTTGAATCCCGTTAGCATCAATGGCAATGACCTCAGGCTGCGGGTCAATGGGTGCATCTTGAAGTTCCAGTGGATCGGGCTGCACGGTAAACTGTTGTGCAGTGGCTATAACTTCAATGCGGTTATTATCCCCTGAGGTGGAGGAAGTAGCGCCTCCTGCATTGGCAGAAGCAAACCCCGAACCGGCAGCATCAAATGCCGTAGTAGCTATTTGAAAAGAAAACTGCGCGTTATCGGCCACCGTGGTAGTAAAACTTACCCGGACGGCAAAATCAATGGTGCCATCGTCAGGAGCCGTTATCGTGGTAGGATCAAGATCAAAAGTGAGCGTGTTACCGATGGGAATAACTTCATCTAATTCTGTTTCGTAAGAGCCATTATCGTCGAGATCACCGTACAAAGCAGCCCTTCGGATAAATCCACCATTTGTCAGGTTAAACTCAATCGAGGTTAGCTCTGTGCCAAATAGATCACCGTCATTTCCGGAGCCTCCATCGCGAATGGTAAAACCCGCAACTTCCAAACTCGAAGCGCTTGCCGTTATATCCGTATTTTCTTGAAAATTATTGTATTGAATATTTGTGGGGTAGGAGAAAGAACCGTCTTCAATAATGTCTGAATTCTGTGCCGGCCCGGTAATAGTAAAAGTATTAGAATTACCCGTTTCGGTTAAAGCGGGAGATGAGTTGGTGCTTGAAAGTCTTCTGCCCGTTTCACTGACCGTATGAATAATGGCAGAGTAGGTTCCCAGTCCCGAACTAAATGTAGCTGATGGTGTGGACTGTAAGGTGCCTGTAGAGTTGAGATCCACGGATCCCGTGTAATCCAGGTCCCTGTTTCCACGGCTATCGGTAGCTTGTACGGTGACCGCAGGTGTCATGGGAGTAAGTACGAAGGCATTTGAAGGCTGCTGCACAAAGTTAAGCTCGGTGGCCTCGACCGCGATCGTATTATTGGTGCCACCACCTGTTTCATCAGAATTTGCACTTTCCCCCGGTGCAAATCCGCTTCTTCCCGTAGGGACGATTATATCGGATTCATCCACGGAAAAAACCAATCGTAAACCATCTACCGTAGTTGGCAGTGTTCCTCCAAAGCTGTTCAAAAAGGAGACAGATAGGGTATACGTACTTGAAGTACCATTATTTACATCGCCTAAGTCATTATTGATCGGGATACCGGTCATGACAATGTCGTTTTGATTGATAGCCACTCCTGATGTTCTGGAATCTGACCCATTGCTTAATTCTACGGTTTCAATGAGATCCCTGAGGTCTGCTATTTGCCCTCCCGTTTCTCGAAAGGTGATGGCCGTAAAATCTGTGTCCAGGTTATCTCCGCCCAAATCTTCGATGGTAAAGCTTAATACATCTACTCTTGAGCCCGGCGCAGCAAGTGACGAAAGTGGGCTACCCGATCCGGTACCGTTGCTAATAGTTGAATTCAAGTCAGCCGCGGAGCTTTGGTTTTGACCGGTAGCCGGTCCCACTAAATTATAGCAGTTATTGGCATCATTGTATTCAAAAATAGCGAAGTGATAGGTAATGTTCGGTTCTAAATTGGTAACTACTACAGAAGTGCCCGCTCCTCTAAATACAATTCTATTGTTACCTCCTTGGTTTTGCGCCGCATTAAAGTTCGAATTTACCTCTCCGGAGTAATCATCTCCATTGGTGGGATTGAAACTGACCGGTGAATTTCTTCGGGCCACTACTAAAACTCCATCACCGGAGGGTGTTCCCCTGCTCCAATTCACTTCCATAGTCGTGGCCATGGTATTGCTGAATGTAATTGAGCTTGCTTGTCCGGCGGGAGGCGTGCACTCCGTGGTCACATCGTTTCTTTGCGGATTTATAAGTCGGTAACAACTCCCCGTGGTATTAAATTCGTAAATCGCAAAGTGATAATTGGTTGCTCCCGACAGTCCATCAACCGTGGTACTATTAGCCGAGCCTTCGTAAACAACGAAATTGCCGGTACCTATTTCATCGCCATTGCCAAACGTAGCATTTGCCGTATAGTCTGTTCCTACCACAGGATCAGCGTCTACCGCAGCACCCTCACGCGCTAAAATTAGGGATTGGTCACCATTACCGCCGCTCCAACTGAGTGTGGTCTGGGAATTACTGGTTGCCGAAAAGCTAAGCGTACCAGCGCTGCTCGTGGGAGGCGTACAGGCCGTGGTTTCATTTGCCGTAAAAGCTCCTACCAGTTGATAGCAAAAGCCCGCTGCGTTGAACTCATAAAAGGCAAAATGGTAGGTGGTTAACGCATTCAGGCCGGTCAGTAAAAAGTCGTTATCGGTACCTTCAAACACGCCAAAGTTACCCGTGCCTAGTTCCTCGCCAGTACCAAAGTTTGAGTTGGTAATGTAATCAGTCCCAACCACAGGGGTAAAATCTACAGCGCTGCCTTCTTTTGCTACTACCAAGGTGCGCTCACCGTTTCCACCGGTCCAGTTAATCGTCATCTGTTGGTCTTCTATGGAAGTGAAAGAAGCTCCGTTCACTTGATTGGAGGGGGGCTCGCAATCTGTAATAGCATTATTCAAAGCCGGAGCGACAATTAAATAATTAGGATCGGGTAGACCTCCGGTATCAAACTCATAGGCGGCAAAATGATACGTAGTGAAAGGTGACAGACCCGTAACGGTTACATTTGTTCCGGTTCCTACAAAAACTACATAGTTCCCTGAGCCGATTTGATCGCCACTTGGAAATGTAGCATTTGCGGTGTAGGTAACATTATCAGAAGGGTTAGCATTCACGGCGCTGCCTTCACGGGCCAGGATAATAATGAAACCTCCGTCACCGCGTGTCCAGGAAAGGTCAATGCTTGTAGAGGTTACTGACCCCACGTTAAAATCTGAAGGCTGCACGGTAGGCTGCGCCATTAATGAACCTGTGCCGAGCCAAGAGAGTAGTAGAAAAACAAAAAAATTGAAGCTGTATAGATAACGTATATTTTGCATTACAATCTTCCTTCAGAATCCGTCTTAATCATAATCAACGTGCTTACATCCCCAAAGTCTTCTGTTCCCAAGATGACGAGGCCACCGTCGGGAGCTTCTATTATTTTAGCTCCGGTGTCATCATTTAAGCCCCCAAAGGTTCTTCCTGACGTCTCACTATCTACCCAGAGCGGGTTGCCAAAAAGGTCTGTTTTTACCACAAAAAGTTCGCGCTCACCGTTTCCAAAGCTCAGTGAGGTGCCCAGAATCACGATCTCATCGTTAGTAGTTAACATTACCGCTTCACCAAAATCATCATTGGTGCCACCGAAAGTGGCTTGCCAAAGTAAATCGCCTGTTTCGGTGATAGATACTGCGTAGATATCATCGTCTCCTAACGCCGTATTATTGGTGGTACCCACAATAATAAATCCCGTAGGTGTTTTAACAAGGTCGCTAGCGCGGTCATTCCGACCATTGTTCTCACCTATTGAGGGCGCAAAAAAGCTATTTTTTGAGTCAAATGGAGTAGTTACGAACCGTAGGTCTTGCTCCCCACCGAGGTTTGCTGTGCCACCCCAGGTGATGTTGTTCGATCCTATATGTATGGATTTAGTGACCGTTGCGTTGGCACCTAATATGTATTGCTGGTTCCAAATTTCGTTAAGGTTACCGTCCACTTCTGATAGGGATAGGTTCTCTGCCTGATCATTATCATCAAGTAATGACATGATTATGAAAGTATCCGACCCGGCACTTTCGAGGACCTGGGTGTTGAAATTGCCCTCATCAGCCCTAATGCTCCGGGCGTTAGTGATGTTTCCTTGTAAGTCCGTTCGCATGAGATAGAGGTCTGAGGATTCTTCATCGTAGATACTATCCCCTAATATGATGTAACCATCCTGCAGAACCTGCAATGATTTACCGGCCAGATTAATTCTCTCACTCGCTTCGGTCAGGTCTGCACCGGTTTCAGGAAACAACCTTTCCCACTCCACATTACCATCGTCATCGGTTTTTATCAGGTGGATTTTGCTAATTTCTTCCTCAGCTAATTCCACTGTGTTTTCGGAGAGGATGATATATCCGCCGTCAGGTGTTGATTTTATGTCTCTTGCAAAATCATCATTTATGTTTCCAATAAGCTTAACAAATGTTTCTTCCATTCCGGGCTCGGCATCCTGCTCCGTGCTACAGGCAATACCGGAGAGTATAAGAAGTATACAACTTAACTTTCTCATCTCATCTGCTCAATTTCTTGGGATTGTATTTTGGCAAAAGGTAGCCCACCGACAGCATTAAACTATGCATTCTAAAATCGCTTTCAACGTAGCCATAATCAAAAATGAGTTCCTGGTTACCGAGTCGTTCTGATTCATCCACTTGGTTTCGAAAGCCGTAATTAAACCTTAGCTCGGCCTGAAACTGGTTTTTACCGGCTTTAATTTTGATGCCAGCACCTACGATAGCTCCGAAATTTAAAGGTTCCCTTTGCGGAATCAAGTCGATGGTGGCACCCTCGAAGCTTTCGTTACTTGTATCCGTTTGGCCGTTAAAATTCGCGGAGAGCGCGTATGATGCGCTTCCTCCTGCGAGGATATAAGGATTAAGCTTACTCTTCAGCGGCAGCTTATATTGAACTGTGACCGGTAACATAATATTAGTTTGAGAGATCTGAAAGTCATGTTGAGTTATGAATCGATTGATAGAATCAATTTGTGCGAAATTGTTTTTATACGTAGTAAAATGGCTACTAATACTAATTTCTGGATTTACTATCCACCTCTCGTTAATTGGTATTTCTACCGTGACTCCGATCTGGAAACCTGGATTTAACTCGTATTCTCCGTTCATGCCCACAGGGTTCTGAACGCTGAATGTGTTTAGCACTTCAACTAAGGTTAGGTTACCTCCACCCTTCACTCCGTAGTGAAAAATAGGCCAGGTGCGAAAGCTTCTGTATAAATTGATGAGTTCCGCAGGGTCGGAAGCTTCGTTAATCTGATACTGTGGATTAAAACTAAGCAGGTCAAGCATGGCCTGGTCCGCTTTTTCCGGTTCATCTGTAAATAGGTAGGTTAGGATCAATAACCGGTAGGCGGCCGTCTTATCGTCATCGTTAAACCCATCCTCCCCTTCGGCATTCATACATCCTTGAATAATGGAAGCAATCTTTTGCAGTTGTCCTTCATCGTAGGCGGTTCTTGCTGCTCTCAAAGACTGAGCACACTGCCCCACGGCTGTGTTTGACAGTCCAATCATGAGAAGCAAGGCCGATATAAAATACTTACTCACCGGAGGGAACATTGTCACACGTTTTTTCATATTCAATATCATCCGCCACGAACAGCGTCCATTCGTCCTTGGAAAGATTTCTATCCACTTGACCACAAATTTTGTCTGACATTGCCTCAATGGTTGTAGGCCATGATCGTACTACGGCTTCTTTGGTTCCAGCCAAAATATGGTTATTATCGGGGCTAAAGGCAATGGTCCAAACCCAGGTAGGATGATCTTTAAGGTTAATCGGCTGGGTATTAGGTTCATTTCTATTCCACAGCTTAACGGTTTTATCTTTGGAAGCTGTGGCGATAAATCGGCCATCGGTACTAAACTCAATTTGATCAATTTCCGAGGTATGACCGATGAGCTCGGTCGGTGCGCTGCTGCCAAAAAGTTTAAATACCTTGATAAGTCCGTCCACGTCTCCGATAGCAATAAAATTATCACTACTGATCGCCGTGGCCAGCAGGCCTCTTCGGTGCTTGTGGATCACCGAGGAGGAATATCCGTTTTGCAAATCATAGAGAACCACTTCCCCGCTAGCGCTGGGCCCAAAGCCCACTTGCGTGGCCGCAACAAGCCACCTACCATCCTGGCTGATACTGAAATCATTGATACGATTTACGCTGGAAATGATCTCCGCTACGTTGTTCAAGTCGGATCTTTTTATGCTTGTACCCATTTTATCAAGCGCATAAAATATAGTTGACTTGGACTCAAATAATAATTTCCATACCGAACCTTCGAAACCGTTAAGCTCACGCCGGGTTCCGCCCTTAAGATCGTAAACTTCAATGAAACTGGAACCGTTTTTACTTTTTGGAAGATTGCCGCCACCAATTAAAATATCATCCGCACTATTGACATCTAAGGTACGGAACAGGTGCGATTCACCCCTCTCTGCGGCCAGCGTATCGGCAGATCTTCGGTTTTCGTTCACGGACCATCTCAATACCTTACCGAAGGTTCCGGCGGAGTAGATATGGTTACCTGAAGGGCTTGAGGTTAATGCTCTGATGGCTTTGCTATGCCCACCCAGGCTACGTGCCATCGGATCGTCAAGATCCCTTAGCGCTTCGTAAAGACCGTAATAAACATCATTATCGTATTTATTTCCTTGGTACTGGGTGTTGTAATTGTAAGCCTGTTGCGCAAGTAGTGATTTTAGTACTACTTGATCCTCACCTTGTGCTTTACGGAACTGGGTAGATTTTACCGCCATAGCTTTGGCAATAGCTTGAAAACGGAGTTCATCTGCGCGTTCTTTTTCGAATAGCGCCTGTTTTTCACTAGCTCTTGCTTCTTCAGCATTCTTATCTGCGCGATCTTTTTCGCTGATGGCAATGGCTCTTTGCTCACGAGCTTGTTGAGCGCTTATTTCAGCAAGTACCTGTTGGGATTCCGCGAATATGCGCGCCCGCTCAGCCCGGTTTTTTGCAGTATCTGCTACAATTTTCGCGTCTTTAGCTTTTCTTTCCTCTTCAATTGCCCTTTTCTCGTTTTTCTTGGCTAATTTCTCATTTGTGGTAGCCCTATCTGCCTCTCTTTCTGCATCCAACTTTCGTTCTTCTGCCACTTGCTCATTTTTAATAGCTTGCGCTCTTTGAATAAAGGCAAACACTAAAAACCCAAGTGCCACAATACAAAGTCCACCAAAAACCAAAGCCGTGATCCTGGCAATGCGCAGTCTTCGTTTCGCCTGGAGTTCCTTAATGCGCTGCTCCGTTTCAAACTCTTTCCGGGAATACTCCAGAAAGATCATGGTGCGCTCGTAGGCTGGATGATACCGCTGCCCCCATACCAAGGTAGGGGTGTGCTTGGCTTTCCAGTTGAGGGCGAGCTGGAGGTCCGGTGGCCGCCACAACCCCGCCTTGCCTACCTGGTACATAGCTGCGGCCTCAGATAAGCGCATATACATTTGTACAGCCTCAGCTTCGTCATCCACCCAATTTTTTAACCGTACCCAGATGCGCATCAAGCTCTCGTGGGAAATGTCGATCATAGAATTAAACTCCAGTCGGACGGACATCGCCGGGGTGAGTAACGACCGTCCCGGGTCGCGAAATTTGTCGATGACTTTAACCAACTCCTCCTCGCTCACATTTGCAATAGCGGCTATATCACCGAGACGGGTTGGGCGCCTTATTCCGAAATTCTCACCTCTTTTTTCAGTGATTGCTTTAAACAGTGATTCGCAGACTTCCTTTTCGGAGTCACTCAATTCATCGTAGGCCTCATTGGCGTGAAGGGACAAGGCCTCTGACATGGTGCCTATGGCCTCATAGTGTTTCAGATCCAGATCCTC
>JBCCIX010000196.1:0-7799 GCA_039028075.1 Bacteroidota bacterium
AATCTTCCTGTAAACTACGATTTCTTGTTTACAGGGGCTGTTGATCCGGATGCACAAGAAGCCCAACCTACGCAAAAGGGAAGAGCCACCGTAGCCGCGGCTAAAATGTTGAAGGCACGTATTGCCATGCAAAACCAGGACTGGGCTGAGGCGATAAACCTTTCGCGAGATGTGATCAATAGTGGCCAATATCCGTTTGCCGAGCGTTTTGTACCTATTTTTGACGCTCAAATTTTCGGTAGTCAAAACTCCAGTGAGAGTATATTAGAAATGCAGTCCCTGGCAGGTGCCGGTGAATTCAATAACACCGGAGGGTATTCCTGGTTCACTGTTGATGGTGCAGTACCCCGAATAGGTGCCACCCAAGAAGCCTACGATCTATTTGAAGGTGACGATGACACTATTATCGATGTACGCAAAGATAGAAGTATGTCCCTCAGTGGTACCCCTGGCGCGATTTATGCGGTAAAATATGCTAATTCTTTTCCATGGTGGAATCCTGAAAATGGAGATACTTTCAATTTTGTGATTTTTAGAGTGACCGAAGCGTATTTAAACATTGCAGAGGCGCTCAACGAGCAATCCTATCCTAGCAGTGAAGCACTGGAGATTGTTAATATGATTAGGGCAAGGGCACAAGATTTACAGCGAAACCCTCCGGCCTCCGGCATTGATCCCTGGGATTTTTCCATGTTCCCTACCCAGGAATCCTTTCGCCAGGCGATCCGCGAAGAACGTAGACGGGAACTGATCTTTGAAGGTCAGAGATGGTGGGACATGATCAGGTACGATCAAATGGACGGTACAACTTTAGCGCCTCAGGCTGTAGGTTTAACCGATGTACAACCCGGTTATGATATTGATCAGACACGATTGGTCATACCTATTCCCCAGTCCGCCATTGTCCAAAATCCAGAGTTAGACCAAAATCCAGCATATGAATAAGATTACACAATCCTTACTTTTCGCCGTGCTTCTGGTGTGGTGTACAACCGCCTGTGATGATGGTATTATTGATCCTGATCCTGGTGCCCTGCCGGAAGTAGATTTTATTTTTCAAGTTCAGACAGCTGATCCAAAAACAGTAAGTTTTGCTTCAAGTGCCAGAAACGCTAATACTATCGTTTGGGACTTTGGTGACGGGTCCAAGTCACTTTCCAATTCTACAAACCATACCTATGACCAGAATGGTGTGTATCAAGTGAGTCTCACCGCCAGTAATGTTGCAGGTATTAATACCATAACCAAAGAGATTACGATCGACGGACCGGACCTACCCGTAGCCGATTTTAGTGTATCATTTGATAACGTAGCTACGTTACTGCAAGTCAATCTGGAAAACCTTTCGCAGAATGTCGATGACGTTGAGTGGGATTTTGGCGATGGAAACGTATCTACAGACCCCGATCTTAGTTCCTATACCTATACCACATCCGGTATGTATTCCATCAGACTGACTGTGAACAGCGATGATGAAAGGTTAGATGAAGTGGACCGTACTGATACGAAGCGAATAACTATTTCAGTTTTGGATCCCAACCTTCTTTTGGGAATTTCTGAAAAAACGTGGGCTTTTGATCTAGGTCTTACGGAAAGGAGTTTTGACAATGGCACGCAGTCCGTGACTAGTTATTATGTTGTAGAAGCTGATGAACTAAAATTTGATGTCCCTATACTTTCTTGTACGGAGGACGACCGTTATACTTTCTCTCAAAATGGGGATTACCTCAATGAAAATAACGGAGATGGAAGACTGCTTGATCTCGGTGGGCAGTGTGGGGATGTTGAAGCGCCTGGCGTAACGGAGTGGTTGATTTCGAGAACGAGTAACAGTGACTTTGAGTTGGTGCTAGCGAATAGCTATTTAGGGGACTCTGAACTTGGAAGTTTTTATGCCATTGAGTCGATCACAGAGACAGAGCTTCTTGTTTCTGTCCAGACCATCTCCCCCGTATCTGGTATCCCCAGAACTATTTTTATGCTGTTCAAACCTATATAGTTTTTATGAATTTTAAATCAAGTAGGAAGGCCCTTTACTGGGCCTTTTCTGTGTTGTTGTTTTTGGTTGCATGTCAAAATGAGGAAACAGTTCAATTCGTTAATTTTGATTACTACATTTTAGAAGCTGAAAATTTTTCTGATTCATTGCGTTGGTCTTCAAAAGACTACTACACGGGGATTAGTGCAATGGCCGGGAATGCCACTCCTGATTCAAATTTCGTAAGCTACGATTTGAATATACCGAGTGCTGGTGAATACCGTATCGGCGTGATGGCTGCTAACCGTTCTTATCCGGTAGAAAATGGAAAGTTGCTACTGAACGTCAACGACAGACGGGTAGGGGAATTACAAGTCAAAAATTCGCGTGCACTTATATGGACTGATTTTGTACCCCTTCAGATTACCGATACAGGCAAAGTTACGCTAAAAATAAGCGCTGAAAATCAGAGTGGTGCAAAGGTATATTTGGATCAAATCGTTTTGACCAATGATCCGGATTTTCAACCTAAGGGCTACGAATTTGAAACGGACACCGTCAAAACAGTTTTACCACCTGCTTGGGCATTTGGGGTACTTTATGGAGGATATACCAATCAGGAAGAAACCATCGACCGGGTCAATCGCCTCCTGGGGGATGGATACCCGATAGATGGTTATTGGATTGATTCATGGTTTTGGAACTATTACAACCAAGGCAAAGGCCCTGAGGGATACCTAGACTTCGAAGGTGACCCCCAGTCATACCCCGATCCATCAGTAATGTGGGATTTGATGAGTAGGAACAACATTAAATCGGGCATCTGGGTTTGGGATGCCATACAGGAAGTTGGTAATGAAGAGGTATATGCGGAGTTTCGAGACAAAGGATTGTACGCAGGGGAGCCGTTTCTCAATACCAACGGCTGGCATAACAAGGCCAAAAACACCATGATGGGAGATATCGATTTTGAAAATCCTGAAGCTGTGGAATTATGGCGCACTAAAATGAAGCCCTTTTTTGACCAGGGACTCGATTTTGTGAAGCTAGATAAGTCCTCCAAAGTTTCCTACATGAAGGCCGTTTTCGAAGCCACCCAGGAACTCGGATTGGAAACCAAGGGAAGGGGATTCATTATGTCGCACCTCCATACCACGCACGATCCTTTGATGAAATTATATCCGACCAAGTGGAGTGGGGATGCCAAAATAGCCTGGGAGCAGCCTGATGCACCCAATATGGGTAACTATTCCATGGGGGCGCTGAAGGAGAATATTATGATGGTGGCAGATCCTAACCGGAGCACCTATGAAGTGCCTTTTCTTACGAGTGACTTAGGAGGATATGACTATTTCGGTTCAACCGAACAGTCGGACAGTTTGTACATGCGTTGGACACAATTTGCCATGTTTAATCCAATTACTACGGCATTTAGCACGGCAGATAGTCCTAACTCCAACATGCCATTTAATTTTTCAGAGCAGTCACAGCAAGTATTTAAGTATTACGCCCGCTTAAAACATTCCTTATTTCCCTACATCTATACCTACGCACATCTGACCCGGGAGACCGGTGAGAAAATGATCCGGGGGGATGGTAAAAATCTTTTACAGTATCATTTCGGAAAGGAGTTACTGGTAGCTCCCGTATTGAAAAATGCCAAAAAGGGCATCTATTTTCCCGCAGGGAACTGGGTGGATTTTTACACGGATGAACTTATATCCGGAGGGAAGACAATCGATGTGAATTCCAGTATTGAGCGGATACCGTTGTATGTGAGGTCGGGAAGCATTGTGCCGATGAGAACACCGACGCAGCAGATTGAAACAGCGACCAGCGAGAGGTTAACCCTTCATATTTATCCAGGGGAAAAGCAGGGTAACTTTGTGCTATATGAAGATGATGGATCAAGTAATGAATACCTAAAAGGTGCAGTGGCCAAGACCACCATAAGTACTTCGGTACTTTCCTCGATTGGAATAACGCTGGAGATTGCACCCGTGCAAGGGAGGTACGAAGGAATGACCACTCAAAGGGACTACGAGGTAGTGGTTCATAATTGGAAAGATGTTCGGGTCAGTGGCGCTGAGAATGTATCCTTCGACGCGGCCTCGGCGAGGCTTACTTTTCAACTGAACAATGTAAAAGCGGATACAGGGGCCTCCATTGCAATACCCGCAAATTAAAGGCCGATGCTTTTGGAGGCTTATACTGCGAAATGCTGAGACGTATTAATTTATAACTTGATTAGATCGCGCATAAGGGATTAAAGTCTTAAATCTGTAGAATGGATAGTCAGCTATGAAAAAGACGGCCGTATTTCTTGCATCCTTCCTCATTTTCTTTTCTTGTCAGAATGATAAGACCTCTGATTTCGATCCTACAGCCTCTGTAGATCCATTCATTGGCACAGCAGGAGAAGGGAACGTGCATCCCGGGGCTTTGGTACCTTGGGGGATGGTGTCCGTAACCCCAATCAATACGGATTATGATCGGCCTGGTTATTTCCCATTTGGCTACAAATATGGATCTCCATTTATGTACGGATTCTCTCACGTAAACCTCAGTGGTGTAGGGTGTAAGGACATGGGGAGTATTCAGATCATGCCTACAACCGGGGTTATCAAGACCGAAGAGCAAAACTACAAATCGAGCTACTCGGATGAAACGGCTACTCCGGGATACTATGCAACGACATTGGATGAATACCAGATAAGGGCTGAAATGACCGCAACATTAAGAAGTGGTATCAGTCGGTATTCATTTCCTGATAATACTGGCAATTTGTTGCTTAATCTAGGGACCAGTACAAGTGATAATCGTGGGAGTGAGATCAAATTGGTGTCCTCAACGAAGCTTGAAGGCTTTAAAACCGATGGAAACTTTTGCGGCCAGGGAACTTCTCACAACGTCTATTTTGCTATCGAAATCAATCAAGAACCGTCTAAAAGTGGTACCTGGGAAGACAATGCGCTGAGTGAAGCTCGAAGTATCTCAGGAAATCAAACAGGCGCTTATTTTTCGTTTGACAACCTGAAGGGACATCCACTGGAGGTACGTGTAGGGGTTAGCTATGTCAGCACGAAAAATGCTTGGGAAAACCTTGAAAAGGAGCAGAATAGTAAAGGTTTTGAAGCCATAAGAAAAGAAGCATCTGATCACTGGAACAGTGAACTGGGCAAAATAGAAGTCCAAGGCGGAACCGAAAAGGAAAAAACCAATTTTTACACGGCACTTTATCATGCGCTTATTCATCCGAACGTGATTTCCGATGTGAATGGAGAATATCCGTTGATGGGTGATGATCCCGGGTTTGGGACGTATTCAGAAGGACAAAAACGATATACGGTGTATTCACTTTGGGATACCTATCGTACGATCCATCCGCTTTTATCACTCGTGTATCCTGAGCGCCAGTTGGATATGACCCGTACTATGGTAGATATGTACAAAGAAAATGGGTGGTTACCGAAGTGGGAGCTGGCCGGAAGTGAGACCTACGTGATGGTGGGAGACCCGGCAGCACCGGTGGTTGCAGATACCTACATGAAAGGATTAAAAGATTTCGACGTAGAAACAGCCATGGAAGCGATGATAAAAGGTGGGTCTTTGGCAGACTCGGTAAATCCGTTACGCCCCGGACTTAAATACTATTTAGAATATGGGTTTTTGCCTGATAATCAATACGAAGAATGGCTTTGGGGGTCTGTGGCTACTACCTTAGAATACGGAATTGCGGACTATGGCATTGCACAACTTGCTCAAGCATTGGGCCGAGAGGACGTAACCCGGGACTTTAACCGGCGTTCTAAGTTCTATAAAAATCTCTATGACAAAGAAACAGGACTTCTTAGGCCCAGATTAATGGATAGTTCATTTTTGGAACCCTTTGACCCTGCTGCCGTGAACGGCGAACTAGACTGGGCCAATAGTGGCGGCAAAGGCTTCGTGGAAGGTTCTTCATGGCAATACACGTGGTTTGTCCCCCACGACCAGCAAGGATTGAAAGAATTAATGGGTGGAGATGAGATCTACACCAATAAACTTCAACAGTGCTTTGACGAAGGCCATTTTCAACTCTGGAACGAGCCGGATATGGCTTATCCCTACCTTTTTAATTATGTCAAAGGCGAGGAGTGGAGAACCCAACGGAAGGTGCACGAAATCACACAACAATATTTTAATGAATTCCCATTCGGAATTCCCGGGAATGACGATACCGGAACATTATCTGCCTGGCTGGTCTTCTCCATGATGGGCATCTATCCGGATTGTCCGGGTAACCCTACGTATCAATTGGTAACACCAGCCTTTGAAGAAGTTAGAATTAAGCTAAATGCTGACTATTACACAGGAGAAGAACTTGTAATTACCAAGAACGGGGTAAACCATGTGTTCATTGATAAGATCAATTGGAACAAGGAGGTTCATGATAGTTTTCAGATTTCGCATAAGCAACTGACTGAAGGCGGAAGACTTTCACTCACCACCAAAGCTTTACCAGAGGACCACGACCTAAAGGATAGGATTGCCGGTATGATCTATGGCACTTTAATAGGAGATGCGGCAGGGGGGCCTCCTGAATTTAAATATCCGCCTAATCGATCTGAGCTCAGTAAAAAATCGACATCAATTACCAAGCAAGATATTGCAACATTGAAAGACCGCTTCGAGCTCACCTCGTATCGGCAGTATCCGGGCCTGTATAACATCTGGGAGAAAGATGCTCCTGCCGGTACAGTAACCGATGATTCGCGTTGGAAGCTGATCACGATCAATACCATTGAAAAAAATGAAAACTTCGGCCAAAGCGATTTTATTGAGCAGTTATATGCTTTTGAAGATAGTATTCCGGCAAGTTATAAAGGTCTGAATGAAAAATGGATGGAACAGACCTACTTTAGTACCAAGGGGAAACTACCCCAGGATCGCATGTGGGCGGGAGTATCTACTTTATTGGGTCAAATGGTGCTATCGCCCATGGCAGCTTTAAATCCTTATGATCTTCAAGAAACGTACCGGCACGCCTGGGAGGCAAACATTTTTGATCAAGGATCAACAAAAGATATTAACACGGCTGTAATTGTGGGTTTGGCAAAAGCGTTGCAAAAAGACAGTAATTGGGAAGGTGTTAAAACTGCAATGCGGCTCACAGATCCTCACCATTTTGATGAGGTGCCCTTTACTAGCCGACGATTGAATACTTACATCGACAGTGTTGAAACTTTTGTGAATGACTCCAAAAGAGTCGTTGCTCATCTTTTTGAGAGATTGGAAAAGAGAACGGAAACACGGGAGTGGTGGAATGCCTGGCTTCCCATGCAGGTAGTTTTTAGCACGGCGGCTATTACGGACTATGACCCTTTGGCAAGCATGCAACTCTGCATAGAGTTTGGGCATGATACAGATTCATACGCCCAATTGGCCGGAGCTTACTTTGGAGCTATGCACGGGGCCTCTATTTTTCCCGAAGAAATGAAAAACACCGTGCGTCAGCGATTAATCGAAGACTATAATCATGATCCGGAGCAACTGATCAACGTGCTGTACGAGGCTCATCAAAAGAAGCATGTCCACTAAAGCAATTTTCATTTCCGTTTTATTGATCTACGCTTTCCCCGGTAGTCCACCTAAAATTTTTGTGATTGGTGACAGTATTTCCATTCATTACGGTCCTTACTTAGCCCAGTATTTAGGAACAGATTTTCAATACGCCAGAAAAGGGGATAACGGTGAGGCGTTTAAAAATTTAGATATTCCGGTAGGTGCCAATGGCGGGGACAGCCGAATGGTGCTTGACTATTTAAGGGAGCTTTTACAA
>JBCCIX010000197.1:0-7708 GCA_039028075.1 Bacteroidota bacterium
GATCCAAGTAGTGTATTATCCAACTCACTTGGGCTGCTCATTTGAATATTCCAGCCTAACTCGACCAGAAAAGTACCCGGAATATCTGGTCTGGCTTTACGGTCCCTTATTTTCAACGTACCCCACTTTACTCGTGATTTGCCTTTTTCATCATCTCCTCCCGTGGCAAAAGTAGTTTGGGCAAATCCTAAGATTAGAAATGATAAAATGAGCTTCTTGACCATACTATATTAACCTTTTCCAGTGCTTTTTATTGTGGCGGGCAAATATAAGGTTTTTTAAAAAAGTACCTTTTTTTCAGTAGATGATTTCTATAACTTTGCGGTTCATTTGATATGGCCTTGTAGCTCAACTGAATAGAGCACCTGATTACGGCTCAGGAGGTTTCAGGTTTGAATCCTGACAAGGTCACAAAAAAGGCATTCAATTAATGAAATGCTAATGAAATCGAAAAGCTCTTTGATTTGAATTGAAGGGCTTTTTTGCATGCAGTTCTTTCCTAAGACCTCAATCTATTTCGATAATGAATATAGTCGCATTGAAGTTTAAATAAAAAGCCAGCTTACAGGGAATTACCGGTAAACACGCTATCCATGTAAATTCAGTTTACACGGTATTAACCACATAGAACTTCTATTTAGAAAGGCTTAGAAGGATGCTGAACTATTCAACCCTTTTGCAAGTAGCGGCTAAAAAGCTCCTAATCGCTTTCTTTTTGAATCATCCATCTTAATTCCACTTCTGAATAAGCCGCTCACGAGTGGCTCGAGCTGTTGGCTGTTTTGGTACGGCTATTGTTTAATCAGATATCAAACATTAAAATAATATAGGTATTAACGTTTACTTGCTTGTGTACATCATTGTCATGCCTTACATTTGAAGTAAACATTAAAAATGATAAAAATTAATGTTTATGTCTGAACAAGCATTAAAAAGTGAAAACATCACCTCCGGCAATTAGCCCAGATAGAAACACACCCTGGAACAACTTACCAGACTTACCCATACATGAAAATATTTACCGTACTGTTAGCATAATGGAACAGCTTGCTAACGCAAAAGCTGCATTGGGACGTTTACATGGAAGATCAGTGGCTATACCTAACCAAGGGGTATTGATTAATACAATAAGCTTACAAGAAGCAAAGGCATCCAGTGAAATTGAAAATATATTTACAACCGATGATGAGCTATACCAAGCCTATAGTGAAAAGAAAGAACACATTACTGTCAAAGGAGCACCAAAGGAGGTTTTGAGATATAGGGAAGCATTATGGTCTGGGCATGAGTATTTAACAGATACTCAGGATTTCACAATTGATTATTTTATCGAGCTTTACCGTAAAGTAAAACGAACAAGTGATGGTTTAAGACCGCCTAGTGCCAACATTTACATACGACAAGGTGGAAGTGGTCCGAATGCAGGTAAAGCTATTTATACTCCTCCCAGGGGTAAAGGGCTTCTGGAAGCTAAATTGAAAAACCTTGTAGATTTCGTGAATGATGATGAAGTGCACCCTATTGATCCCCTAATCAAGATGGCCATTGCACATTACCAATTCGAAGCCATTCACCCGTTCAGGGATGGTAATGGCAGAGTAGGAAGAATATTTGACATCAACTTACTCACCAGCAAAGGATTGCTGGATTTGCCCATACTATTTTTGAGTAGCTATATTATTGATCATAAGAATGATTACTATTCTTTATTGGCCGGAGTAACCCAGCGTGGAATATGGAAAGAATGGATACTTTTCATGCTCAAGGCTGTAGAGGTTACTTCTAACATTACATTTGATAAGATCAATGACGTACTTGCAGCTAAAACTGGAATTATAGAAGCTATTCAATTGGAAACAAAGATTAAGAAACCTGAACAATTAGTTCAAATGCTTTTTACTCAACCCTTGACAAAGGTTAGTCATTTGACAGATACCAAACTCTATGCAGAGAACACGGCAAGAAATTATCTAAATAAGCTTTGTGACCTCGGCATTTTAGAGAAAAGAACGATGTCAGGGCATCACTATTATCTAAACCTTGAACTCTACAGAATCTTATCTGAATAAGTTGAATTAGTAAGTTTGGCTACAAATCTGTCACAAAAGTTGATTTGATAAACCATCTATCTTAAATACGATCATGCGGCATAATCGATGCTCTTAATCTCTTTCAGCAAATCCATCTTGTCTGATTTTTCCTCTTCCAGATCATAATCGTCTTGGAGGCCCAGCCAAAATTTGGCAGTGGTGCCAAAGAATTTTGAAAGTCTTAAGGCGGTATCAGCTGTAATCCTTCGCCTTCCTTTCAAGATTTCACTTATCCGAGTCTGGGGAATGAAGGTGGCTTTAGCCAGCCTATACGCTGATATGTTCATTGGCTCTAAGAATTCCTCTTTAAGCACTTCTCCTGGGTGAATATTAGCTAGCTTTTCCATATCGATTCATTAATGATAATCAGTGATCTCAACTTCAAATGCATCATTATTGGTCCATTGAAAGATTATTCGCCATTGTTTATTGATCCTAATGCTGTGATAATCCGCCAGGTTGCCCTTTAGCTTTTCTAACCGGTTAGCTGGGGGTATTCTTAAGTCATTAATATCTTGAGCATTATTAATCATTCTCAATTTACGCCTGGCGATGTTCTGGATCTCGTTAGGGAGCTTCTTTGATCGAAAACCGCCCCATATGGTTTCCGTCTCTTTATCGCCACATGATTTGATCATATAATGATGTATTACGTTAGTAACGTTTGAAGTTAGTAAATAGTTTTATAAGCACTTCTTTTACTTTGATTATTTTCCTAATTAACAGATTCAATAAAGTCATTATTCCATTATTATGATCAGGATTGGAATAAGCTGAAATTATTCCAATTGACTGGAATAACTGAAGTATTTAGTCACAATTTCGTCACAGATGTAAGGTGAAATCGCTTGGAGAAGGTTCTAATCATCATTATCTGAATCCTGACAAGGTCACATATTTTTGTTAGTGCCCTCCTAACGGCAGATGAGCTAAGCTATTCAAAGTATAAGTCTATTCTATTCTCATATTCAATAAAACGGACTAGCTTGTCTAGATTATAGTACGTATCCTCGATTTGGAAAAATGAGCCGTCAATGTTGAAGACAGGCTCGATATATAGTTCTTGGAAATATGTATCACCAGCCGTCCAATATAGAACTATAGTATTGATAGTCTTGCCTTCTGTTGCTTGCATTAGCCGCTGCCCGTTTATTTCACCCTGACTTAAAACAACAGTTTCATCGTTGTCACAGGCAACAAGAATAGTGAATATTAAAATCCAAATACAGTGTTTCATATTTGATCATTGCTAAACTTGCTACATGACCAAATTTAACTGAATAGTTGTTTGGTAATCTTTTAGTGGTGTTAAATTAAAATTAACTTTAAACGACTAGTTTCCTATTTCTTCTTTCGCAGTGGACTTTAGCCTTTCCTTTTACCCTCAATATAAATAACGGCTTGATTTATGGTCTGAAGTTTCTCAGCATCTTGGTCGGGAATTCGAATGTCAAAGGTCTGCTCGAACTCCATTACTAATTCTGCGTAATCCAGCGAGTCTATGCCCAGGTCTTTGACGAAGCTGGCATCCGGAGTCACTTCAGTCTCAGCTAAACCAAGTTTATCTACAAGTATTTTAGTGATTTGTTCCTGAGTGTCCATTTTGCGCTTCTTAGAGTTTCGTAAATCTATGAAAATAACGCCTAATAGTTAATAGGAAGGTTTCACAAACCGTGGTTTAAAAGCGTAAAAAGAACTCAGTTCCTTCATCGATTTTAGACTTTACACCCAGTACGCCTTGGTGTTGTCTCATGATCTGCCGGGATAAACTCAACCCGATACCTGAACCCGTCTTTTTCGTTGTAAAGAAAGGAATGAATATTTTCTCTAGTGCTTCATCATCAATGCCGTTGCCATTGTCTTTAATCGAGATAATCGGTCTACTTTTTTCGCCAAAGTAGGCACTTAATTGTACCAGCTTATTGGTCTGCTCATCGAATGCCTGGAGTGCATTCTTAAGTAGGTTAATCAGCACTTGATCTATAAGTGCCTTATCGGCATTGATGGTGAGGTTTTCAGGGTCAATCTTATAGTTGACTACTACTCCGCTTTCCTTTATTTCATTTTTATGTAGAACAACTAGCTCTTCTAACAGCTCTTTTACTTTGATCTCGGTAATTTTTGGCTTGGGGATGTGAGTTAGATTTCTAAAATCTTGTACAAAGGTGATGAGGCCCTCACTTCGTTTTTGAATGGTTTGGATGGCCAGGTGTATATCTTCAAAATCATCCTCGGAGAGGGTTTTATCGGATTCGGTATTATTAAGTTGAAGATTCAGGTCTTCCTCTACCGTGGTGGCCAAAGAAGAGATAGGAGTTACAGAGTTCATGATTTCATGGGTTAAAACCCGAACGAGGTTCTGCCAAGCCTCCATTTCCTTTTCCTCTAATTCATTTTGAATATTTTGAATAGACACTAGCTTGTAAAGCTCTCCACTTAAGGTCAACTCGATGGCATAAATAGCCAGCTGCACAATCTCGCCACCAATTTCAAAACGTATCAGATCCCTTCCGCCCGTTCTCAACCGCATGAACGCATCTACAAGATTTTCGTTGACAACCCTTAGGTCGGATACGTTTTTGACGTTTCCAACACGCAGCAGCTTTTTGGCCGAAGTATTCATAATTTGGATATGACCTTCGCGGTTGAAGGTGATCAAACCGATTCCGATGTGCTGAACTATGTTTTTGAGGTATTGGTATTCAGCCTCCTTCTCTTTTCGAACCTCTTTTAAATCAAGCAGCACCCGGTTGAGCTCCGCATTTAACTTATTAACATCCTTATTTTTTGAGTCGGTTGAGTAGGCCCTGCTTAAGTCGTCATTTTTAATTGAATTAAGGAAGTTCATCACTTCCAATTTGGATTTTTCGGTGTACTTGACCAGTAAAACCACCTGGAAAATTAAAAGTGCTATTAACACTAACTGGGTGACTATAAAACCATCGGAGTAAACCTGGGAAGCAAGGAAAATTGAAGTAAGGATAATGAACCCTATCCTGTACAATACTACACGCTTGGTATTACTAAAGTCCATGCTTTTCCAGCCGTCTGTAGAGAGAGGCTCGGGTCAACCCAAGCTCACTAGCGGCTTTAGAGATATTACCGGCATGTATATTGATTGCCTTTTGTATCAATGACTTTTCAACTTCATCCAGATTTAAATTATCCGAGTAGTTTTCTACGCTCGATACTGATTTCGACTGCGACAAGAAGAAGAAATCCTCAGATTCGAGCTTATGACTGTCGCTCATAATTATGGCGCGCTCTATCGCATGCTGCAATTCTCGAATATTGCCAGGCCAGGGATAGCGTCTCAAGGTCATGACAGCATCTTCCGATAAACCGTGGATATCCTTACGATACTTCTTCGAGTATTTATCCAAAAAGTGAGTGGCCAATAATGGAATATCTTCTACACGGTCTCTGAGAGGGGGTAAATTGATTTCTACCGTATTGATTCTATATAACAGGTCTTGTCGGAATGAGCCGTCATTGACCATATTGTGGATGCTCATGTTCGTAGCAGAGATCAATCGTAAATCAACGTGGACAGGTTTATTAGATCCAATACGCGTCACTTCCCGATTTTGAATAGCCGTAAGTAACTTTGACTGTAAGGGCAGGCTTAGATTACCAATCTCATCCAGAAATAACGTACCACCATTGGCCAGTTCAAACCTGCCGGCCCGGTCTTCTTTAGCATCTGTAAACGAACCTTTTTTATGACCGAAGAGCTCACTTTCGAATAGCGTCTCGGTGATAGCCCCCATATCTACACCTACGAAGCTACCATTGTTTCTAAGTGAGCGATGATGCAGTGCACGTGCAATCAACTCCTTGCCCGTACCATTTTCACCAAGAATAAGCACATTTGCCTCGGTCTTAGCCACTTTATCGATCAGATCAAATACCTGTTGAATGGACTCGCTTTTCCCAATAATATCTTTAAAAGGTTGGTTGATATCTTCTTCTAACTGTTTCTTAGCCTTTTTTAACTTATCAACTTCTTTGTAGGTATTTTTAAGTTTTATGGCGGTGGCTATCGTTGCGAGTAGCTTTTCATTTTGCCACGGTTTCAATACAAAGTCTGTGGCGCCTTCTTTTAGTGCTCTTACCGCCATTTCCACATCCCCAAATGCGGTTATTAATATGACTACGGCGTTTGCATCTTTTTCTTTTATCTGGCTAAGCCAATAAAATCCCTCCTTTCCGCTGGTGATGTCCTTACTGAAATTCATATCTAGTAAGATCACATCGTAGGTATCATTGTTTAGCAGAAAAGGTATTTTCTTTGGGTTCTTTTCAATGATGACTTGGTGACCGTTCTTTTTAAGAAGGAGCTTGGCCGCTAACAAGACATCCTCATCATCATCTATCATTAAGATTTTACCTGCTTCTTTTTCCATGTGTTTAGGTTTGAATGGTCTGTATTGTCCAAAATGATGCCAAGCCCAAGATGCACAATATCGGCCATTTAGGTGCGTAGAGTTGTCCTCTTTTGCACATTTGTGATCGATATCGAACAGACCATAACTAGTATTCAGGCAATCCAAAGATTACCTTCAAAATCAAAAAAATAATGTTACCTTAAAATATTAAAAGTCTTAAAGTCATGAAAATAGTATTAATTTTTGTTTTATCGTTGGTTACTATTACCGGAGGTTTACTGGCCCAGTGTAATCCTTATTTTGATCTAGCAGAAGGCAGTAAATGGGAGATTACGAATTACAACGGCAAAGGTAAATTTCAGGGTAAACAGCAAAGTGAAATTAAGGCTTTGAATATTGAAGACAACGGCTGGAAAGCTACAGTGGCTATGGCACTCTATGATAAGAAGAGTGAAATCGTTTATAATAAAGATATTGAAATGGCATGTGATAATGGTATTGTAAACCTAGATATGACCAGGCTAATTCCTGACGAGCAATTGAAGGTTTATGAAGATATGAATATGAAACTAGATGTAGATAACGTAGAAATTCCCAAAGAATTAGAGGTTGGTATGACTCTTGACGACGGTTCTGTGACTATTAGCGGAGATCTTTCTATGACTATTACGGTCACCATAACGGATAGAAAAGTCGAGGGTATGGAAACGGTAATCACCCCCGCCGGATCATTTGAATGTTATAAAATATCATATAGTGTCGGTACCAAAATGGTTATGAATGTGAAGAGCAAAGGAGTTGATTTCATTGCGAAAGGAGTTGGTATCGTAAGAAACGAAACCTACAATAAGTCAGGGAAACTCACAGGTTACAGTGAGTTAACATCCAGATAATTTTTTGGACATATCTAAACCCTTTTTAATTTATTCTTGTTATATTGGCAGTGTTGTTATTGGATGAATTAAGAATTTATCCTATTTATTTTGAGTTTTTGACCTTGGAAATGCCTCCGACCAGAGGCATTTCTATTTTATATCCTCCCCAGTACATCTACCCTCAGAGAAACCCGGATTTCGTTTCCTTCTTGTGGTTCACATTCTTATTAGCTCATATTCCTAAAAAGCGCAAAATAGTTGCTACAAATGTGGTAGTTTGGAGGTCATCTCCCCGAAAAGTTGTGCTTCTTCAAATACCTGCAGGGCAGCCGGACCTTTGTTCCATTGAAGTTCC
>JBCCIX010000198.1:0-7701 GCA_039028075.1 Bacteroidota bacterium
CCACAAACCTCAAGTTTCAGCAAGGAGGAATCCGGGGTAATAAGAGGTTTTATAACACCTTTATTATTGTGGCCCTACTTATTTTGCTTGTGGCCATCATTAATTATGTCAATTTAGTGACGGCGAGAGCTACCGAGCGGGCCAAAGAGGTAGGCATCAAAAAAACAATCGGTGCGAGACGTTCAGGGCTTGTGACTCAGTTTCAGATAGAATCACTGTTGCTAACCTTTACCGCGGGTATTATCGCTTTTGGAATCTCGGAATTACTCCTTAGTTATCTAAACCGGCTATTGGCACATCCGGTGGATAACTTTTTACGGGTCAGCCCCGCTTTCTTTTTAGCATACTTGGGTTTACTGCTTAGCATTTCGGTCCTCTCCGGTCTATACCCATCATTTATCTTGTCGTCGTTTAAACCGATTAGTGCGATTAAAAACTCAGATATGAAATTCGGTGGTAGAGCTTGGTTGAGGAATTCCTTGACTACCTTTCAATTTATAGTTACCACTGTTTTAATTTTTGGTTCCATCGTGATTGCTAAACAGATAAAGTATCTCACTGAATTTAATCTGGGATTCGATACAGATCAGATATTGTCCATAGATGCCAGTGAGGAGATGCAACTAGGCTTTAGAGGACTTAAACCAAAGCTCTTATCGCTTTCGGGGGTTGAGTATGTATCGGTGGGGAACTTACCCGGCATTGGCTGGATGTATTCACGGGATTTTGAGGGTGAAACTATAAATGTGGCTATACAGCATGTAGATGAAGACTTCTTGTCTATGGCTGGAATTGCTCTTGTAGAGGGTAGACCACTAATCGACACCGATGAGAGTACGACCAACATTCTTGTCAACCAAACGATGCGAGATTTACTCTTTGGAGAGCAAGAAACGGCTTTCGGAAAGCTACCGGATAGTGAAGCCAATCTTGTGGGCGTTGTGGCGGATTTTGAATTCAGCACGGCAAGTAGTGCAATTATGCCCCTGGAGTTGAAGGTGCATGATAACAAGTTCAGAAACATTTTGATTAGGATGGGTCAAGGTGCCAATGCACTTGCAACGGTGAAGGGGATTGAAGGGGCAATTAAAGACGCATTTCCGGATGAAGTATGTAGTTATCGTTTCCTGGATGAAGAATACGACCAACAGTACAAATCGGAATATCTATTTCTTGACCTGATCCGGAGTATTTCTATCATCTGTATTTCCATAGGTTGTATCGGTCTCTTTGGCCTGGCACACTACTCCTTTACCACGGGCCTGAAAGTGATTGGTATTAAAAAGATTCTAGGCGCAGGGGACAGTACAATAGTCAAAGGATTAGTAATTGAGTTGATCGTTCCGATTTTTATAGCGTTGCTCATTGGTTTGCCCATAGGTTTATACCTTGCGCAAGACTGGCTCTCAGATTACGCTAACAGGATCAACCTTGGCTTGATCAACTTTCTTTTAACTGCCGGGGTAATTCTGCTAGTGGCATTGGTTAGCGTCATGTACCAGGTGGTTAGTGCGGTCAACTTAAAGCCGGTTACTGCGCTTCAGGATGATTAACTTCTTTTTGCCATAGGAATGCCTTGTAGTCCTTCAAAAAGCGGACAACCATTTCATTACAGAAAGGGCTGGGTGCATTGGACAAAATGCATATACCAACGCTTTTTTGACGATCAATGCCCAATTCGCTTTTGAATCCGTTCGCGTATCCTCCGTGATAAATTAAGGTGTCATTGGGGTATTCGACAATCCTCCATCCATAGCCATAATGACCTTTTCGGGGACGGTCGTAATTACTGAAATGATAATTCTTGACGCTGGTCCGTATTCTGGGTTTGAATACATCATCAAGTACTTCTTGTGATACAACGTCTTTGCGCTGACCTAGCAAAGCCTTGAGCCATTGTGCCATATCCGTGACACTGGCATTTATTCCTCCGGCCGCGGCCACATTGTAGTACGCTGGGGACAATTTGATAGGCACATATTTTTTGTTTTTGAGTCCGTGGGGGACTGCCATATTACCTGAATTTGTTATTCCCTCATACGTAACAGAGGCATTGGTCATGTCCAGCGGATCAAAGACTAAAGAATCCAGGGTGTATTGAAAAGAAGTATCCGTAATCGATTCTATGATAGGTTCGACCAAGGAGTAGGCTACATTTTGATAACTATGGATTTCACCCGGACCTCTGGAAAGTTCTATTTTTTTTAATGCTTCAAAAAGGCGTGTTCGGTCCAACCCGTCCTCTACTAGTGTACTGTAGGTTTGATATGGATAACCCGTACTGTGAGAAAGCACATGTCCAACGGTAAGACTGTCAGTCAGCGCCAAAGGGTTCACCGTAAAATCCAAGATATAATCGGATACGGGATCACTCCATTTTTGGTCTCCCACCATGACTTTACCAGCCAGTACGGAGGCAAAACCTTTAGAAACTGAGGCCAACCTAAACCTTGTCTCGAGGTCTATTGAGTCGTCGCCCAACATTGATTTCTTGCCTAATGCTTTGACATACGTCAATGTACTGTCAATTACAATAGCAACTGCCGCTCCCGGAACGGCATGCTTCTTAAAGCTTGCCTCCAACTCAGCTTCAAAGCGAGTAACGAAAGCGCTTAGAGCAGGGCTCACTTCCGCTTCCTCCGAATGCGTGTCTTTAGCCGTGAGGCTTTCATTTTTTTTGGATTCGCATCCTATCAGCTGACAAAAGATACTACATACGAACACTACAAAGACCTTTTTTCTCACCCTGGATGCCAATTTGATGTCAAAAATAATAATAAGAACGAAATAGAGTGAGTGTTACGTATAGTGTTCGTTTTCAGACACTTCATTCCATATTCGGACGATGTATTTTAATATCGGACACCAAAAGAGGTTTCCAGAGGCGATTTAATGTTCATTTATCTATTTGGCATATTTATTGGCAACTCAGTGTAAACACTTGAATAAATCCAGCCAGGAAAATGATTAAATTAATTGATGTTGATAAATATGTTGATTCCAGGTTCCAACGAACTTTTATACTTAAAGGAATAGACCTCACTGTAGAGCAGGGAGAGTTTTTAACAATTATGGGGCCGAGTGGTGCCGGCAAGTCTTCCATTATGAATATCATAGGCATGCTCGACGAGCCGTCTCAAGGTGAATACTATTTCTTTGATGAGCCTGTTCATAAAATGAAAGAACGTAAGAAATCGGAAATGCATAAGCATTACATCGGGTTTATTTTCCAGGCGTATCATTTGATCGACGAACTTACGGTATATGAGAACATTGAAACGCCACTATTATATAAGGGGGTAAAAGGCGCTCAACGCAAGAGCATGGTAGCTGAAATGTTAGATAGGTTTCAAATGGTAGCTAAGAAAGACCTTTTTCCTGAACAGCTTTCCGGTGGACAACAACAATTAGTAGGCGTAGCCCGTGCCATAATAGGCCAGCCAAAACTCCTTTTAGCTGACGAGCCGACGGGTAATTTACATTCGGAGCAAGGTGAGGAGATTATGGATATTTTTAAGAAGCTAAATGAGGAAGGCATGACTATTATTCAGGTTACGCATTCAGAGAAAAATGCCGAATATGGTAGCCGAATTGTCCGACTCGTCGATGGAGCGGTGGTATCGGATGTGAAGAAAGAAACAGCATAACTCAAAATAAGATTTATCAGGATGCCTCGTCGGAGAGGCATTCTGATTAAGATCGAACAATCAGGTCAAAAAACGAACAACAATGAAAAAGTTAGTCCTCATGTTGAGCATGGCATCCGTATGCTCAGTTTATTCACAAGACGATAAAAACCAGACTCCAAAAAAGTTGGATCTTAGTTTTAGTGAAGCGGTTGAGATAGGTCTAAAAGAAAATATTAATTTACGACGAGAAAAAAATCAACTAGAAATTCAGCAAGCTACAAGACTCCGGGAGCATTTTAGATATCTGCCGGATATTTCTGCTAGTGCTAGATACACCCAGATTGATGGCCAGCAATTCAACCAAGTTCAAGGAATCGTAGCATTTACCAAAAGTGATAATATAAATGCCAGCCTTAATATGAACTTAAACTTGTTTGAGGGATTTGGAAGGATCAAGTCAATAAAACAAGCCAATTACAATTTCAAAGCTCAAATAAACGCCGTTGATAGGGCAAGACAGCAGCTAATTTTTGATATTGCACAGCAATATCTTCAAATTCTTTTAAGCCAAGAACTTTTACGAATAGCAACGGATAACTTGGAGGTGCAAAGAACGACTTTATCTCAAATAAAAGGGCAAGTTGAAGCAGGGGCGCTGGCTAAGCCCGATCTTTATACTCAAGAAGCACAAGTCGACCAAGTTGACGTAACTCGACTTAGGGCTAAGAATACTTTGAGAAATAACAAAACTGCGCTTATGCAAACTCTACAATTAGAGCCTGTAGTTGAGATAGTACCGTCTGAACCTGATTGGAGCATTGATGATATTATTGCCTTAGATTATAATTTGAATTCTCTCTATGAAGTGGCCATGCAGAATAGGCCCGACTATAAACAAACTGTGGACTTGGTAAAAGCTAATAGGATGGGTATTGGAGTGGCGACGTCAGGGTATTATCCTACACTATCCGCATTTTTTAGTTATGGTTCGAATTATTCAAATCTGGTAGCGAATTCTACCTTTATAGAAACTGGTGAATTTGAAACTATTGGTTTCGTAAATGGAGATCCTAATCAACCCGTTACGGATGCTGAGCCATCTTTTATTAGAGTGAATGAAGAAGTATCATTCGATACCCAGTTTTTTGATGATAATCCGGCATCATTTATTGGTTTGAATTTAAGCATTCCCATTTTTGATAGATTTCAAACCAGAACAAATAGGGTCATCGCTAAGCTGCAACATCAGAATGCCAAACTCGATGAACAAAATTTGAGGAGAACGGTCTTCTTAGATGTTCAGAACGCCTATTTAGATTTTTTAGCTTCAAAGACTGACTATTTTGCTAGTCAGAAACAATTTGAAGCTGCTGAAAAGGCGCTAGAAGTCCAGAAAGAGCGACTTAGACTTGGGGTTGGTAATTTGGTGGAGTATTCTCAAGCTAATAATATTTATGTCCAAGGTGCAGCGTCAAAAGCGCAGTCCGAATATACTCTACTATTCCAAAAAATAATTCTTGATTTTGTTCTTGGGTTACTTAAGTATGAAGATTTACCCTAATACCCTTAGCTGTAAGAGGGATTTTAATTCAATTTAACTAAATTTGCGCTCCCTTTCGAATGAGAGGCTTTCGGACGTTGTGTTTCGAAAGTAATTTGAACCAAAAAGCATTGCTTATGGCCCGAAGGCAATGTGTAGTAAGGGCAATACCACTATGGCAAAAGAAAAAGACAGCGCTGAAGAAAAGATAGAAAAACCTGTTGAGCAGGAATCAACTGCATCAGAAACGGCTGGAACAGCGATTGAGACCACGGAAGATGGAAAATCAAAAAAAGCTACCCAAAAGCAGGAAGTAGAAGCAAAGCAAGAAATTACCGAGGAAACTAAGGTAGAAGAACAAGCAGTAAGTGTCGCTGACGTAGCGGAAGAACCAGTTGCTGAGGAAGTCAAAGAAGAAGTCAGTCAAGATAAAAAAGAAACAGCCTCCGCTGCAGAGGTTGAAGATTTTGACTGGGAAGCATTCGAAACTAAAGGCTTTGGTGAAGGCTACTCCCAAAAGGAACGCGAAGAAATGACGGCGGTGTATGAAGACACGCTAACCACCATTGAAGAGAAGGAACTGGTGGAAGGCACCGTGGTAGGTATTAATTCCCGAGATGTCATCTTAAATATTGGTTTTAAATCAGATGGTCTCGTACCCATGACCGAATTCCGTGATATGCCCGAACTAAAAGTGGGAGATTCAGTGGAGGTGTTCATAGATGAACAGGAAAATGCGAACGGACAACTGGTTTTATCGCGAAGAAAAGCAAAAATCTTCCAAGCCTGGGATACGATTACTAAAAGTTATGAAAATGACCTCGTCATAGAAGGGTTTGTGAAACGTAGAACGAAAGGTGGGCTAATTGTAGATATTTTCGGGGTTGAAGCGTTTCTACCGGGCTCACAGATAGACGTTAAACCTATTCGCGACTTCGATGTGTTTGTGGATAAAGCCATGGAGGTGAAAGTAGTGAAGATCAACTACACGAATGATAATGTTGTAGTTTCTCATAAAGTACTCATTGAGAAAGATCTGGAGCAGCAAAAAGCCGAGATACTCAACAACCTCGAAAAAGGTCAGGTACTGGAAGGCACCATTAAGAATATGACCAATTTTGGTGTATTTATTGACCTTGGCGGTGTTGACGGATTACTCCATATCACCGACATATCGTGGGGTAGAATAAACCATCCCGAAGAAGTGTTGAATCTGGATGAAACCGTGAAGGTAGTTGTTCTTGATTTCGACGAGGACAAAAAGAGAATTTCACTGGGCATGAAGCAACTAACTGAGCATCCTTGGGATTCTTTAGCAAAAGACCTGGATATAGGATCCAAGGTAAAAGGAAAGATCGTAAATGTGGCGGATTACGGAGCGTTCTTAGAAATACAACCTGGCGTAGAAGGATTGATCCACGTTTCTGAGATGTCCTGGTCGCAGCATTTACGAAATCCCCAGGATTTTATCAGCATTGGTGATGAATTAGAGGCGGTGGTTCTTACCCTAGACCGGGATGAAAGAAAGATGTCTTTGGGCATTAAGCAATTAGCTGACGACCCTTGGACGAAACAAGATGTTCTTACCAAATATGCTGTAGGCACCAAACATAAAGGCGTCGTTAGAAACCTTACGAATTTCGGACTTTTCATCGAACTTGAAGAAGGTATCGATGGCCTTGTACACGTATCGGATCTGTCTTGGACCAAGAAGATCAAGCACCCTTCTGAGTTTGTGAAGGTAAATGACGAGCTAGAGGTAGTTGTGCTAGAGCTCGATGTGGAAAACCGAAGGTTAGCTTTGAGCCATAAGCATTTGGAAGAAAACCCTTGGGATACTTTTGAAACGGTATTTACGATAGGGTCAGTGCATAAGTGCTCGGTACTCTCTGTAAACGACAAGGGTGCTGCACTTGAATTACCTTACGGCATTGAGGGTTTTTGTACGGCCAAAAATCTGCTGAAAGAAGATAATTCTAAAGTGGAGGCAGGAGAAACTTTAGATTTTAAAGTGCTGGAATTCTCGAAGGATGATAAACGTATTATCTTGTCGCACAAGGCAGTTTACTCAAAAGTTCAGGAACATGCGAAGCCTGCGGTTAAGAAATCGGCTCCAAAAGCGAAAGCGATTGATAAAATAAATAAAGAGTCAGAAAAATCAACCCTTGGCGATTTAGAAGCGCTGAGTGCGTTGAAAGATAAGATGGCAGATGCTTCAAAGCAAGAAGCTAAAACCCCTAAAAAGAAAGCAGCAAAAGCGACTAAGAATGAAGAGGTAGAAGCATCGGACGATGAGGCCAAAGCTTAATTAGGATACGACAGATGGAGGAGAAGCTCCTTCTGTCGTTTTTATTGGTCAATTTGATTGAAAGCTGTTTATTTATAGCTTTGATCAAAGTCGTTTCAAAGGCGCTGTGGCCGAGTGGCTAGGCAGAGGTCTGCAAAACCTTTTACAGCGGTTCGAATCCGCTCAGCGCCTCGTCAATAACAGGCCCTTTTAGGGCTTTTTTAATTGTTGCTGATCGGAGATGA
>JBCCIX010000199.1:0-7617 GCA_039028075.1 Bacteroidota bacterium
AGACAATTTGACCATAATTATTGAATTAGTATCTGATACTACCTTTTTGGAAACGGTTGAAATCATGCCTTTTCCTACAGAGGAAATATTTAAAGAGGCAGTGGTAGCACTAAATCTTCCCGTAGACAGTAGAGGTATTAGTAGCGATAGTTACAATGATGATTTGTTGGCACTTATGCTCAGAACCACTCCCTATGATGGTGCACTAAATTATAGGTATTCCCAGGACTTATGGCAGCAAAACCAGGGTAATCGATTTGGCCCTGCTGCGAACCCTTTCTTAAACCCGTTCAATTGGGCGCAGTTTTTTAAATCTCTGAAGAAGAAAAAGCAGAACTAACTCTAGCAGGAGCTTTAAAAGACCTACCTTTCGGGCCAACTCTTCTTTACCCAAAAAATTTAAAACCTCATTGACGCTCACTGAACTGCGACTTGAAAGTTTCAATTTGCGCCAAAACTAGATTTTGCACAGCCTACTATCATAGAATAAATACAATGATCATCATTGCTATTAAGGCCAGATAGACTATGCCTATAAACCATTTGAATATTTTTAATTCTTTACCTTCCATGATCTACATTTAGAATTGAGCAAAGGCACAGAGCATGCCAACTGATCAAGATATCGTACAAGTGGAAATAGGGGGTGTTGTTGAGAACTGACTATCCCAATTTGGGATAGTTAGCCAATCGTGGTTATAAGTGCCCTATTTACCGACAAGGTAGAATGTGCTTTTGTTAATCCTACATTTTAGCCAATAGGTAAGAGAAGTATGAGGTACGCACCTCAAGGCCTACATAACGGCGAGTTTGCATGAATACAGTAAGGGCTTTTTTTTCTGTAAGTTCTGTTGAGGATAGGCTTACTTCAAACTAAAGCGTTGGATTAATTTTTCTACGGTTAAGCCTTGAACGATGATGGAAAAGATAACGATAACGTAGGTAACAACTAGAAAAAGGTCTCTTTCCATGGAATCGGTGAGACCTAAAGCTAACGCAATGGAGATGGCCCCACGGAGTCCACCCCAAGTCATGATAAGTGCGGTATTTGGCACAAAATCGAGCTTTTTCTTAAATATGGCCACCGGAGTAAGTAATGATACGTACCGGCAGGCCAGGGTGATAGGTATTAAGATCAGACCGGCTAGCACATATGTGGTTTTGAATTCAATAACGAGCAGCTCCATGCCGATCAATACAAAAAGGATCGCATTCAAAAGTATGTCCACAAGCTCCCAAAATTTATCGACATACTCCTCGGTGATTTTAGACATCGCTATTTCTCTAGTTTTATTTCCTCCTACAATAAGTCCTGCCACTACCATAGCCAGCGGCGCTGAAACATGCATATAGGTAGCGGCCACCGTACCCGACATTACCGTAGCCAGTGTAATGATAACCTCAATATTGTAATCATCGATTCGTTTCATTAAGCGATAAGTACCCCAACCTAGGAAAGCCCCTAATGCCAAACCGCCGAAAACTTCTACGGCAAAAAGTTCGGCTATATTCACCAGGGAGAAATCAGATTCTCCGCCGGCCAAATCAAAAATGGTCAGGAAGATCACTACTCCTACACCATCGTTAAATAAAGATTCCCCTACTATTTTGATTTCTAGTTTTTTCGGAGCA
Source organism: Bacteroidota bacterium (assembly GCA_039028075.1). Lineage (GTDB taxonomy): Bacteria > Bacteroidota > Bacteroidia > Cytophagales > Cyclobacteriaceae > Fulvivirga. The sequence continues at coordinate 1,633 of JBCCIX010000199.1, forward strand.
CCCGCTTTCTTAAGGATACCCAGTACAGCGATAGGATCAGTGGGAGAAATTAGCGCTCCAAATAGCAGACAATAAATGAATTTGGTTTCCAGCCCAAGTACTAGTAACGCCCAGTAGGTGGTGCCTCCTATTAAAAAAGTAGATACAAGTACACCGAAAGTGGCAAAAACTAACACAGGCCAACGCTGTTCATTGAGTTTTCGGACATCGGTATGAAGTGCTCCGGCAAAGAGCAGGAAGCTCAACATAATATCGAGCAGTACTACCTTAAAATCGATTTTCGAGATGATGAAACGCTCTGCAGTGAGCAGCGTATCGTCAAAATAGCTCAAGGCAAATACGCCTAGGGTAAATACTATGGTAATCACCGTGAGGCCGATCGTATTCGGTAATCGAAAGAACCGGAGGTTCCAATAACCAAAAACGGCCGAAAGGAAAATCAATACGCTGGTAATTACAAAATAGTCCATAGCTAAAGGCTAATAAAAGTAGTTCTGAAAGTACTGATTATTTGGGAGATGTATACCACTTACTTTTGCCCCTGGAAACATTACTTGTCAAAGTAGTGCATCTGGAAGTATGAGCCTCTGTCTTCAAGGCCACCGGCAAACTCAGCGGAAACATAAAGTATCGTAACGGACTTCAATAGCTTACCGGAAATATGGATGCGAGAAACTGAGTTTACTGATATATTCTAAATAATAGAAACCTCATGGAGGTACACCTACAAGTCGTGAACTCCAGCTAATTCATCTTTACTCATACAATTTGTGGTATTACAAGCACTTTTATAAAGTAACAAAACACGCTGGACGCATGAAATATCGATCTTGTGCCAGCTTTTCATGCCACCCAAAATAAAATCTTATAGGCCGATAAGTTTAGCTTAAGGGGTCCCCAAAAATTTCAAAATAAATTTCTGTGTCACGACTGTAGCCCGAATATCATTTGGGTATTTATGAGTTAATCCAAATCTTGTTTGATGGTTTAAATAAATATAAATATATTATATTTTGCATAAAATAAACAAGATAAAAACAAACCATTATTACTTCCCCATGTTACTTTTGCGGAACAATTAAACAATAAAATCATGACTTACGTAGGAAAAAAATTCCCTGACATTGAGGTAAATGCGATGAATGAAATGGGGGATACTATAAAAATAAATGTAGTAAAGCAGGCAATAGAAAAAGGAAAAAAGGTGCTGCTTTTCTGGTACCCGAAGGATTTTACATTTGTATGTCCAACCGAATTACATGCGTTTCAAGCGGCGTTAGAAGAATTTGAGCATAGGAATACCATCGTAATTGGTGCGTCTTGCGATACGCCAGAGGTACACTTCGCATGGTTAAATACGCACAAAGATGATGGGGGTATAGAAGGTGTTACGTACAATCTGCTTGCGGATAGCAATAGGAATTTGGCCCGGGCACTCGGTATATTGGACATCACGGATGTTCACTACGATGAGCAGCAGGACATAGAGCTTCTGGCGGGTGATAATGTCACTTTTAGAGCCACCTACCTTATTGATGAAGAAGGTATAGTTTTTCATGAAGGTGTAAATCATATGCCGGTAGGGCGAAATGTAAATGAATTTCTTCGGCTCATTGATGCTTATAAGCACGTACAAGAAAAGGGAGAGGTTTGCCCGGCGAATTGGGAAGAAGGGAAAGAGGCTATGGTAGCCGATAGGCAGAGTATAGCCAACTACCTAAAAACAAACGTGAATTAAGATGTTACAGGAACTAACAGAAGATAATCTTGAAGCTGTATTATCCGGTGCAAAGACCACGGTAGTCCAGTATTCTGCCAGTTGGTGTGGTAATTGCCGCATTATGAAGCCTAAGATGAAAAAGCTGGCTTCAGAAAATCCGAACGTTAACTTTGTTATCGCAGATGCCGAGAAGTTTCCGAACTCAAGGAAATTAGCTAAAGTGGATAATTTACCCACCTTTGCTACTTTCAGTAAGCTGGAGCTCGTGAATCAGGTGCAAACCAATAAGTTTGAGGTACTAAAAGATTTCGTTGATGAAACTACCCGTAATTAAGCAACTGACGGAGTTCATTGAAAGTCATGATGCGGACTACGTGGAAGAGACCATTGAAACGCTAGAGACGATTAGTGAAATTCCTACTCTTAAAGACGAGGAGTTAGATGTTATTGGCGAACTTTTATCAAATCTTTACGGTGCATTAGAGGTTCACAGTGATATAGCCTCCGGAACCTCGAAAAAGGAGGCACTCAATGGATTTATGAGCAGGGTATTGGGTTCGATAGACCAATAACCAGATATGGGAAACAAAAAAGGTGTCCTTGGGGATACCTTTTTTCCTTTCATTTTTTGTTTTTCTGCACTTCATCCTCATTCATTTCTCTCTCAATACTACTGGTATCCGACTAAAATCAGATTCCACAAAAAATATACGTTTGGAACAAATAAGGAAAGATTTTTTCGCAATTTCAAAAACACCCCCTGCCAAGCTAAGGGGGTGCCTAAAAAGTCCCCTTCAGGGGATTCCTGCCTTGCCGGCAGGCTGGTAGGGGTGGATTATTGTACTTGAAAACAACTTTTTCCGGATATCAGTATCTCAATACAAGAAAAACCCGGCAAAATGCGGAATGCCATTGTAGGTCAGGTAGGCCAGGACAACAACATCTCTTTCGATTGTATTGATCATCCGTAAGTTACAAGAACATTTACTTGATTAGCCTACGAATTGGAGCTCTACCTTGAGCTTTTGGTAATACCAGTTGACTTGAAGAAGTCAAATCGACTATAACTAAGATTGTAAAAATAGCAGTTCAGTAATTAAAGAAGATTCTCCTTGCACTTAGTTACCATAACCAATCGATCAGCACGGATTCATATGTCTCCACATCAGGTATACGTTTGAAATGCGTGGAAAACACTATTTAAATAGTGCCTTACTGACCATCTTGAAAATGATAAGGATAATTACGAACATCGCTCAAGGGCTTTTAATTTTCATTTCCTCAAAGGAAAATGATAAACAGGCTATGAAGCTCTTGCTAATCCAGCAATTAAACAATACTCGAACAAATCAAGAGTAGTTTATACCTGTTAAAGCTGTTTTGCTGGTTTACTTTGAACAATCAAACAGGAAAGACCGTACGAAAAACACTCTAAATTTGATTGTGGCCACTTCGCAAAACAAGAATTTACAGAAGCCACCAAGGTGGTAATGAATTTTTTCAGAAAAACATGTGATTAAGGACAAGACCAATCCAACGCAATCGGAAATGAAAGTGTCTAGAATTATAGCGGTGAAGTTCATAAAATTTTATCGGTTGGAAATAGGTACAAGTGCGCTTGGGTTTGTTATAAAGATGGGAAAACTAATAATACTGATGGAAAGAAAACGCGATGATGATAAGGGACGTATCCATGTTTAGAAACATAGATTTATTAACAGGTATGCGAGGGCGAAAGTTAATCAAGAAGTCGTGCCATGATTACCAACTATATAAATAGTATCTACCACCACTTTTCCAAGCGCTTGACCCTGAAAACCTATCCGCTCAATAAAGAACGAAACTACGTAAAGGCACTAACTTCAATGCAGATGCCGTCCGTGCCCCAAGCCGCGTGATTTATTTTTTGAACAATATTTTCTACAAGATACTCCTCAAGCCACTATGAAAACCAAAAGCACGACTGACTATGAAAAACGAGCTGCTGAACTACCCCAAGAAAAGCTTGGCGAAAAAATAAATCCGGCGATATCTGAAGGCAAAGGCTACCGTACTACGCCGGGACCGTACTCTTTTGGGTACATTATTACTCAATTATTATTTTTTGCTGCTTTTAATATGGTTACCACCAGTACGGGCTGGTGCCAAACGGACGAAGAAATTATAGATCAATTTGAGCGAAAGCTATGGGAGCTGGACAATGGCTTCGAACTGCTTTACTACACCTTTGCCCCCACTGCTCCAAAGCCTGCGAAGGGCTATCCACTTATTGTAGGCTTACACGGAACTATTGAGATGATCGATAATGGTGAAGGTGGTCATCTTATCCGTCGGGAGGTAGTAAAGAGGTGGATCACTAACGAGGTACAAGATACGTACGCCCCTTACGTGCTGGCCCCCCAAGTCTACTTAGGTCGGGCGTGGGGTGACGAAGAGGTGCAGGCTTCCCTGGATGCTATTATTCAAACCCTGATTGACGAGGGTAAGGTAGACCCCGACCGGATATACGTACTAGGTCATTCAGCAGGTGGGTTTGGGGCTTGGGCGTTTCCGGTGGTCTCAAAGATACCTGTAGCCGCTATTGCGCCCATGAGCGGATTTTGGTTTAACGAAGGGGAAGGAAACCCCTCGGTGAAAGCCGCAAAAGATGCTTTATCAGAAATTTCGGTTTGGGCCTTTCAGCACATCAGGGAGAATGCCCCTGGATCCACCGTAAATGCACGGGCCATAGTTACTGTACTAGAAGAAAATGATGTTCCATTTGTTGTCAATACCCAACCTGACCCGGACCATAATAGTCTGAACAGTATGCACCTGTACACGGAGTATACATCAGAAACCTTACCTTGCTCCGGTATAGCATGTCACCGCGTGTGTGACGTCGCTATACAAGACCCCATTTTCGTAAAGTGGCTTTTCCAACAGCGGCGAGGTCGACCTCCCGCTAAGATTATTCAGATTACCGATATCGATACCGTATCATCCGTTAGTAGCGTATCGTGGGCCATCGAAAATCAAGAAAATTCAGTTGCCATCTATTTTCAACCAGTAGATAGCGACGAATGGACCTTTTTGGGAAAAGTTACCGGAAGCATTGGTACATACCCGCTTACTGGCCAATTAATTGCACCAAAATCGAGAGGAAAGCTTCGTTTGGATGCGTTGAATGCCAGTAATGAGGTTTACGGAAGTGTTACCTCACCCCTGGTAACGCTGCGAGGGAAACTGGTTACCGATGTAGTGCCAGGGGCACCCCGCACCGATCTAATAGTATATCCTAATCCGGCGAAAAATATGCTTTACTGGCAAGATGGTGCTCGTTTTGATAAAGGCACCTATCGGATTCTAGATGCATTAGGCCGCACCGTGGCCAATGGCCAAACGTCGGTTTGTGGTATTTCAGTATTTCGGCTTGCAACCGGCAGCTATTTTTTGGAATTGCGCTCGCCTCAGCCTACTGGAGAAACGGTTCGAATTCGTTTTCTAAAACAATAGGTACAGGACAACACCGATTATGACCTGTGGCCTCTGCCTACTCACCGCCAACCTGTTATCAGCCCAATCAGAGCGGCCAGAAGGTCCATTAGTTTATAAAATCCCTCAAGAATTATTAGCTGGGGAAGGCTTAGACCCCGTTGAGTGACCGGATTCGAGTCGAAACCTCTGTTTGGCTCCGGTATTTTTTAACCGCAGAAAAGAAAGTAGTTAAAGAAGCCGAAAGAAAAATGGGAATAGCTGTAAAAAGGAATTAACATATTGGGATATGATAAGCAATGTAGGCCCTTTGTTAAGAAGAAAACATAAGAAACCAGCTAAAGTGACGTGCGTGATGTTCATTGCCAGCCAGTCCATGTCTTCTACTGCGTGGATATTGGCATGGTGTAAACCCTGTTCTGTGAACTCTTTCTTGAGCCCTCCCGGGTGGTGATCGTAGCCTTCTTCTAACCGCCAGGGAAAATCAAAAGAAGGATATGCTATTCTTGTTAGTTGATGCCGGTTTTACCCAGATGAATTAAATCGGCCAAAGGCCTCCGTGGTAGCCGTCACTCGCCACAGGCAAGCGACAGTTTTCTTTTTCAAAAGCTCGAGCCATTGAGGGATAGGTCGAACGAGAAACGCCTACTTCAACGCATCTTTGAGATAAGGGTTTCGATGAATGCCCTGTGGATTCAAGAACGGAAATGCGCTGTAAAGTTGTAGGGTCCAATCCCTTTCTGCGTCCTAGTTTCTTCCCTTCGTTTTTTGCAGTATGCATTGCAAATCTA
>JBCCIX010000200.1:0-7601 GCA_039028075.1 Bacteroidota bacterium
ATTTGTGCATGAGGAAAATGATTTTGATGACTTCGCCAAGGAAGTGCTTTTGCCTCATAGAATGTCCCGGTTTGGTCCTGCGGTTGCCGTTGGGGATGTAAATGGAGATCAACTGGATGATATTTTTCTTGGCGGAGCAGCTGGTCATTCAGGTCAATTATTTTTGCAACAAACGGAAGGTGTTTTTAGGTTGGCAGATTCGCAGCCCTGGTTAAGTGATCGAAGCTCCGAAGATCTAGGTGCCGCCTTGTTTGATTCTGACGGCGACCAAGATCTGGACCTGTATGTATCAAGCGGGGGGAATGAATTCAAAGAAGGCTCAAAAGAACTCATCGACAGACTGTATTTAAACACGGGCGATGGAAACTTCGTGAGAAAAGCGGATCTTCTTCCTAAGATTACTGAAAGCTCCTCAGTAGTCAGACCCTTTGATTATGATAGTGATGGAGATCTTGACTTATTCGTAGCGGGAAGGTTAGTACCACAAAAATGGCCAACGCCGGCTAATAGTCGCTTGCTGCGTAATACAGGCGGCAGTTTTGAAGATGTTACTGATCGGGCAGCACCTGGATTGCTTGATCTGGGATTAGTTACTGATGCCATCTGGGCAGATTTAGATGCTGATGGTGCTATTGAGATAGTTGCCGTTGGGGAATGGATGCCGGTCAAAATTTTCGAATTGGTCGATGGCAGTTTCGAAAATGTTACATCGGATTTCGGTGTTGAAGAAGAAACCGGTTGGTGGTATAGCATTAAGGCTAACGATATAGATGACGATGGTGACCTTGACTTGATTGTGGGAAATTTAGGTACTAACTACAAGTATAAAGCTTCAAAAGAAGAACCTTTTCAAGTGTATTACAATGATTTTGATTCAAGTGGTACGGGGGATATTGTACTGGGTTACTTTAATGAAGGAACGCTTTTTCCGCTGAGAGGTAGACAATGTTCTTCAGAACAGATGCCCTTTATAAAAGAGAAGTTCCCTTCGTATGATGCCTTTGGTAAAGCCTCTCTTACCTCGGTTTACGGGCAGCAGACACTCAATACATCTCTTCATTATACTGCAACTACTTTTGAAAGCTCGATTTTCATCAATGGAAATAACCATAAGCTCAAGCGAAAAGCACTGCCCAGATTGGCTCAAATTTCATCGGTTAATGCTATTGTGTGTGATGATTTTGATAAAGATGGCATAAATGATATTCTCTTAGCAGGTAACCTATATCCTGTGGAAATAGAAACTATAAGAAATGATGCTTCCTACGGGATCATGCTTAAAGGAATTGGAGGTGGCGAATTTAGTGCGCTAAGAGAGTTGCAAACCGGCTTGAGGGCTGACGGTGATGTAAAGCATATGGTAAAAGTAAACATGGGCGATAAGAAGGACGGTATCTTTATAGCCAGGAATTCAGATCGCGCTGTGCTCTTCGAGTATAATTAAAAGGGATATGCTAAAATCTGCAGAGTGAGCAAATAAAGCATTTCCCGGTAATCGATAAAAAACTGTAAGATATGATGAAGTCTTATCAAAATATTTTGATCCTATTCTTTTTAGGATCTTTTTCTTATCTGAAAGCTCAGGTAGTGTTTATTAGTCCCGAATTTCCTACTATTGACGATGAGGTAACTATCACTTTTGATCTTACTTTGGCGCAAGACTCAAGGGCGCAAGGACTTCTGGGCTTGACGGATGACGTTTTTTTATGGTCTGGTGCAGGAGATGATGATGAGGCTTTTTCTTTCATACCTCAAGGTCAAACGAATTTTGGGTTACCGTTTGAGCCTGGTTCCATGACTTTCCTCGGTGATGATCGTTGGAGTATTACACTAACTCCTAGGGATTATTACGAAATACCTCAAGGTACCGGCATCACGAGGTTAGGTGTTTTGCTAAAAAACGGTGATGGTTCCGCCCAGACCGAAGATTTATTCGTGGATATAGATCCGGGACGCTTTGTTACTTTTAGTGCTCCTCAAAATGTAAATGATGTTCAATTGGTTCAGCTGAACGATCAGATAGATATAACGGCGACAGCTTCAGAACCCGGAGACATCACCATGGAATTGGCAGTAAACGACGGCTCTTTTCAGGAGGTAGACAATGTAACAGGTTCTGATGTATTAACCACCATTTATACCGTAACTGGTAATGATTCTATCACCATAAGAATAAGCGGTCAGCTGGCTACCGGAACCCTCAATGTTATTCAACCTCTCGAGTTTTTCATTTTTGGCGAAAATACTTTAGAACCATTACCGGAAGGTATCTCCCTAGGCATAAATTATGATGCGCTGGATCCTACAAAAGTGACATTAGCGCATACGGCACCCATGAAAGATAGAGTGTATGTAGTTGGTGAATTTACCAATTGGGAGCTTCAAAGTGATTTTCAAATGAAACTTGATCCGGATACTTCTATTTTTTGGTTGGAGATAAATGGATTAGAAGCGGGTAGGGAATATATTTTTCAGTATTGGGTGGATGGTGTGATTAAGGTAGGGGATCCCTACGCCGACAAGGTGGCGAATCCTTTTTCTGATCCCAATATTCCTAGTTCAGTGTTTCCTGATCTACTCGAACCCGATACAAGAGGAAATGGAGTAGCTACCGTGCTGCAAACGGCAAAACCTGAATTTATTTGGGACCCCTCTGAAGAGAATTTCGTCAAGCCTGACCCAGAGGATCTCATTATTTACGAAACCTTTATGGGTGATTTTCTGGATTCCCATGATTATAAAGACATGGTGGACACATTGGATTACTTTGTGCGTCTAGGAGTGAATGCTATTCAACTTATGCCTATTGTAGAACATGGAGGTGATGCAGGTTGGGGCTATGACCCCGATTACATGTTTGCCTCAGAGAAGTTTTATGGAAGAGATATCGACTTGAAAAACTTTATTCAGGAATGCCATAAACGGGGGATTGCCGTCATACAAGATATAGTACTAAATCATCATACTGGTACAAATCCGTACAATAGAATGTACTTCGACTTTACAACCAACCGTCCTATGCCCGGTAATCCGTTTTTTAACGAAATACCAGCGCACCCTTTCAATGTTTTCGAAGACATTAATCATGAAAGTCCTTATGTTCAACCTTATGTAGACTCCGTGGTTCAGTATTGGATATCGGAATTCCACTTTGATGGATATCGCTTTGACCTGTCCAAGGGATTTACACAGAATACTGGAAACGACCCAGATGATGTAGGGGCTTGGAACAGTCGCGATGATGTTAGGATTGAAATACTCACACGGATAGCTAACAAGGTATGGCAGGCTGACCCTAATGCCTACGTTATCTTAGAGCATTTTGCCAACGCTGACGAAGAACAAATACTAGCGGAACGAGGCATGCTGCTGTGGGGTAATTTTAATTTTCGGTTTCGCGACTTACTTTCGGGAAACAATGTTAACGTAAGTCTGAATGGATTAAATGATCCATCCTACGTAAACTATATGGAAAGCCACGATGAAGAGCGGATCATTTACGCCACCACAGAAACCGGGGCAAGTCAGGGCGACTACGATATCCGTGATCTGGAAACAGGACTGAACAGGTCCAAGTTGGGTGCGGCTTTCTTTTTCACTCAACCAGGGCCAAAAATGCTTTGGCAATGGCAGGAGTATGGTTATGATGGCTTCCTACCGACTCAGGGTGGTAATAGAACCGATCCAAAACCCAGTATTTGGAATAATTTAGATGGAAATTTCAATTATTACAATGAACCTGCTAGACAGAGAGTATACGATACCTACGCCTCCATACTCAAGTTAAGAAGAGATTTTGATGAAGTTTTCGAGTCAGAAAATGTAAGTCTGGATTTAGAGGGTGTGGCTAAAACTGTGGTCTATGAACACCCCACCATGGATATCGTGATTACGGGAAATTTTGGGTTATCGACAGGAGACATTTCACCCGGGTTTCCTGAAACCGGCACTTGGTATGATTATTTCAGTGGAGATTCTATAAATGTCAAGCAAATCGAACAAGCTATTGAGTTCAGCCCTGGGGAGTTTCACATATTTACGAGTGAGAGGCTCGAAAAACCAGAGTCAAGTCGGTTAGCTACAGAAGGCGTGAACTTAGTGCCGTTTTCGGTTGAATTTGATCCATTTTCAACATCCGTTACGGTTGATAAGTCTTTGGTTGAGGAGGGTGACACAGTACTTGTCACCATAACGAATGAGATACCGGTAAGTGGGGATCAAACCGTTGGGGTATCCGTTCTTGATAACCAAGAAGATGTCACTATCGAAGACGCCGAAGTAATTATTCCTGATGGGCAAACCACCGCTTCAACCAGGATCTTTATACTAGACGATGAGGAAGCTGAGGCCGAAAGGGACGACATCAATGTTATAATAACGGCAATTAGTGATGGTATTGTCATTGATGATGAAAATGGTCAAGTTACTTTTCAAATTGGTGGGAGTGATCTGGTGACATCTGTAATAGACCAGTTGAGGGCAGCGATAAACCTCTATCCTAATCCTGGGAAAGGATTTTTAACCGTCAGTATGGGTAGTGCGGTGGTTGATCAAATACTCATCTCGAATCTTTACGGTCAGCGGCTAGAAGTAGTCACCCCGCTTGAAGGCAGTAATGAAGTAGAATTGAATTTAAGTGATTTGGCGGATGGGGTATATCTCATAGAATATCAATCTAAAGGTGTGAGCTATGTGGATAGAATCGTCTTAATGAGGTAGGAATATGTTCGATAACAAACGATAGAAGGTCTTAGGTTACTTAAAATGAAGTCCCTTCAATACATATTTTTGATCCTGTTGTTTTCAGTAGGCTGTAACAAGCAAGAAGAGAATGATAAACAGATTAAAATAGAGACAGAAAGTGCATTCAAGCTCTTTAAGATCATATCGCCAGACGCGTCTGGGGTAAAGTTTGTCAACACTATTAAAGAAAGTCCAACTCTCAATTATTTCACCTATAAACACATGTATATTGGTGCAGGTGTAGCTGCAGGTGATTTCAATAATGATGGCTTACCAGATATTTATTTCACAGGCAATCTATCACCCAACAAGCTCTATATAAATCAGGGAAACTTCAAATTTAAGGACATCACAGCATCGGCAGGGGTAGCAGGGAACACCGGTTTTTACATGGGAGTGACACTGGTAGACATTAATCAGGACGGCTGGTTGGACATTTACTTATGTAAGTCGGGAAAATACCGAGATCCCAAACTCAGAGAAAATTTGCTTCTGATCAATAACGGTGATCTTACATTTAGTGAGAAAGCCGCAGAATATGGATTAAATAGTAAAGATCATTCCGTACACTCTGCATTTTTTGATTACGACAGAGACGGAGACCTAGATATGTTCTTGGTGAATACACCTGTCAATTTTGGGATTTCTCAGAAGGCATTTGTACTAGAATACATTTACAGCAATCCTGAATTTAGAAAGCTGGGTGGGAACGATAAGTTATTTAGGAACGACAACGGACGATTCATTGATATTACGGATCAATCTGGCCTATTACCGGATCTGGGTTTCGGCTTAAGTGTATCCACCTCGGATTTTAATGACGACGGTTGGCCGGACGTATACGTGGCTAATGATTTTATTGCACCAGACTATCTTTACATCAATAATCAAGATGGCACCTTCTCGGAACGGAGCAAGGACTACCTTAGGCATACCTCATTTTACAGCATGGGTTCCGATGCTTCGGACGTAAACAATGACGGTAAGCTAGATTTAATGGTTACGGATATGAACCCTTCTGACTATGTGCGATCTAAAACCACTATGGAAATGATGAACAGACAGTTGTTCGCAAATGTGGTGGAGGCGGGTTATAATAATATTTACATGCACAATATGCTGCATATGAATACGGGAATGGGGTCCTTTAGTGAGATTGCTAATTTGGCAGGCATCGCCAATACGGACTGGAGCTGGTCGGTCTTGGGCGCTGATTTCGACAATGATGGCTGGAAAGATATTCATATAACGAACGGTGTTTACCGAGACGTACTCGACCGTGACAGACGAAATTCGATAAATGAATTCAGCAACGGACCGGACGCTAAAATGACACCGGAACAAGTGCTCACCTACCTGGAATCTTTTCCTTCGCAAAAACTAACAAATTATGTATTTCAGGGTACCGATGGATATGAGTTTAAGAATCGCGTGCAAGACTGGGGGATGGATCAGAAGAGTTTCTCCAACGGTGTAGCTTTAGCCGATCTGGACCAAGACGGTGACCTGGACCTTGTAGTCAACAATCTTATGGACACGGCTTTTATCTACAAAAACCAGGCAGAGCTTATCGGCAATAACTACATTAGAGTAAAGCTCAGTGGGGCGAAAGGCAATCCCTCGGGGCTTGGTGCCCGGGTTTATATTGAAACCGATGATGGCGTTCAGATGCAGCAGATTGCTAGAACCAGAGGGTATTTATCGGGTTCTGAAACTATCGCCCACTTTGGTTTGGGAAGAAGAAAGGTCGTGAAAGAAGTACGCATTCTTTGGCCTGACGGAAAACTAACTACCGAGCAGAAGGTAAAGGTAAATCAGCTTATCACCTATGCCTACAGTCAAGCGGATTCAAACCCAACCGAAGAAAAGAAACAGCTGCTGTTCAAAGAAGCGGCGGATCTCATAAAAGAGCCCTTTCGGCATAATGAAAACGAATTTGACGATTACACCAAGCAAGTGCTATTGCCTTACAGTTATTCAAAGCTTGGGCCAAGTATCGCAGTTGGCGATGTAAACGGTGATGATCTTGATGATTTTTATGTGGGGGGTGCGAAAGGTCAAGCCGGGGCTATTTACGTGCAGTCCGGCAGTGGTGAATTTGTAAGGTCAGAACAAGCAATGCTGCAAAAAGATCGTATCTATGAAGACCTTGGGTCGGAGTTCTTTGACGCAGATAATGATGGTGATCTTGACTTATACGTGGCTAGCGGTGGATATGAATTTAAGCTGGACGATAGTCTGCTCCAGGATAGACTGTATTTAAATGATGGGGATGGTGATTTTAACCTCATCGGTAAATTACCGGAGATGCGCACGGCCACGGCAAGTGTTGAGGCTGCTGATGTTGATGCCGATGGTGACCTGGATTTGTTCGTCGGAGGAAGGATTATGCCAGGTGCTTATCCGTACACGCCTAAAAGTTATCTTCTTATCAATGAGAATGGGAAATTTCTAAATGCAACGGCACAGTGGTCTGAAGAACTTTCCGATCTTGGGATGGTGACCTCAGCGATTTGGCACGACTTGAACTCAGACGGTACCAAAGACCTGATCGTTGCCGGTGAATGGATGCCATTACGCATTTTTAGTAATGTAAAAGGGACGTTGGTAAATGAATCCGATAAATTCGGATTGACAGATACGGAAGGTTGGTGGCAAAAAATCTGCTTATTTGAAAATCCTCAAGGGTATAAAATAGTAGCGGGAAATGTGGGAAAAAATATAAAGCACAAGGCTTCTAATGAAAAGCCATTTCACGTATATGCCTCTGACTTTGATCGTAATAACTCGGTAGACATCGTTTTAGCTAAATACTATCAAGATAAACAGGTACCGGTGCGAGGAAAAGACTGTACTAC
>JBCCIX010000201.1:0-7584 GCA_039028075.1 Bacteroidota bacterium
TTCTATTTATTTCAAGGCGCGATTCTGAAAGTGGACCAACGCATGCGCGGCTTTCAGACCTTCTGCTACTCGATTAACTAATTCTTCATCAAGAAGTTCTTCATCCGAGATAAACTTTTGAACATGGAAGTCTTTCCTCTTGATCCAATCCAAAAGTTCATGATCTTTCTCGTAGCCTTTAGGTGGTCGTGAAAGCATATCGCTGCAAATTACTTCGCCAAAGGATGATTTTAACTGCGAATCATTCACAATACCCTCCCATTCCTTGGGGTTGTAGTCAATTTCTTGTCGGATCATGTTGATCACCTCCGTAGGAGGTTTGTAGGTACCCGCCCCATAAAAAGACTTTCCGGGATCTAAACTGAAAAAGTAACCCGCGTTAGGGGTTCTCTTTCCTCCTTCATTGATGTAAGTAAATAGGTGAGAATTGTAGGGTGTCTTGTCTTTCGAAAAACGGATATCTCTATTGATCCGCATCATAGTTTTTTTCGGATCTAATAAAGATACCGCCACATCCACGTCGAATACTTCTATTTTTTTGAGTAAGGCATCGACGAAATTGACAAAATTCTCTCGCGTTTGCTCGTAGTGCTTTCTATTCGTATCGAACCACTCCTTAGTATTATTTGCTCGTAGATCATATAAAAATTGTATAGACTCTCTTTGTATCATTTTCTTTTGTTTAGTTAATGTGTATATAAATGTTTTGCCAGTGCATTTCAAGTAATCGAAACACGATAGTTACAGGATGGCTTCCGGCCCCTTTACGTCATATCAGAACACAGTGAAGATATCTTTACCGCTCAAAAGGTAAGTGGCGGACTTTCTTTGCGGCAAGATTCCTTCGTTATCACTGCGGAATGACTTAAATGTTTGTTTAAACGAGCCAGCCTATGTTGCTGTAGTTTAACGATACGTACCCTGACGCGATCTGAGTAAGTACAAACTACATATTGATGAAGGCACTGCCACTTGAAACGCACACAAATTTCAAATTCCCTTACATCAGTTTACCTTTCAACGCTTCTAGTCGCAAAAACGATTTCATAATATCTGCTTTCAGATTGTTAATCGTTATCTCTGCATTAAGTAAGGCATTTTGAGCATCACGCAAGTCCAAGGATGCGACTTTGCCATTGTAAAAGCGTTCTTCCGTTCGAACGTAGCTTTCTCTAAACGTCTCAATATTTTCTTCTTCTCTTTTGAGTTGATCTTGGAGCAGCACCAAATTGTTTCGTTCTTTTATGGCATTGGCCATGACTAGATCTTTTGTTTGCCGCTGCCGAAATTCACTCACCTGCCGGTTCAACTTTGCATTTTGGATAGCGCGGTTAGTACGACCACCGGCAAATACATTATACCGAAATCCTATACCTACCGTATAGCCTAAGGTTTCAATTTCAGCTAATTGCTGCAAGTCGTTTTCCTGGTTATAGTAACCATAATTCGCAAAAGCGTTGATTGTAGGTAACCGTCGAGCACTGCTGATATTGTACTGGCTTTCTGCGGCCTCTATTCCTTTATTGCTTAGTTGAATACTGGGATTACCCGTAAGTATATCATTTTTTAGGACATCAAGATCCGACACTGCCGGTGGTTGGTAATTTACGGTAACTCTATACTTGGTCTCAGCTTCCAGGCCAATCAAGAAATTCAGATCCCGCTTCAAATTATTTTTGGCTACAAGTACATTATCCAGAAACGAACGGTCTTGATTTAGATCGGTTTTAGCATTCAACACGGCCAACCCCGTAACGTTACCAAATTGAAATTGGTCTTCTACTTTACGCAGTCGTTCCTCTCCGATTTTCACGTTTTTTTGCAGTAGCTCTTCCTGGCTTTGTAATTTAGCGATCTCTAAAAAGAGGTCCGAAATGGAAATCACGGTTTGATTGATAACTACCTGCTGTTGGTAAAAGGCTATGTCTTTTTGGTTTCTCAAAAGCTGATAGCGATATTTTCCACTAAAACCACCGAGCAAGGTATAGTCTGCTTGAATTACAGCTGAATACGTAGTGGTAGCCGCTCCACCATCGTTTAACGCCACGGTGGGAGGATTCTCCTGGAATGTGCGAATTAGGGCATCCGTATCCGAATTCTGATAGCTGGCGTTACCAATAAGGCTAATCGTTGGAATTAAGCCGGCATTTCCGGCATAAACATTATTTGCAGCAATATCTACTGCGGTTTGCTGTATTTTCAGGCCTTGATTGTTTTCTAGGGCCATCAAGATAGCCTTGTCAAGTGTTAATATTTCTTGGGCATATACCGTTCCCATGAACAGTAACCCGAGTACTGAATAACTAAATTTTCTCATGATTATAATTTTTACACCGCCAATTCTTCCCTGGCTTCTTTCATTACTACATCCAACTCTTCCGGTTTTAGCGACTTTCTACGAAGCGTATTAACATAAAATACTTTGATTGTATTCAAGATCAATAAAACAGCCGGCAAAAAGGCCAAGGTCAAGACCGTACCAAATAGTAACCCATAGGCAATGGCTATGGCCGTAGGTTTAATGAATTGTGAGCTTACCGAGTTATTCAGAAGCAAGGGTAACAAGCCAAAAACTGTAGTTATAGTAGTAAGTACAATAGGTCTAAACCTTGAAATAGCCGCAGCTTTCAGACTATCTTTTATAGTCATTCCTGATTTCACATTCTCATTATACGTGGAGATCAGCACTAACCCATTGTTAATTAAAATCCCCCACAGCGCAATCATGCCTAGAATGGAAAATATATTTACTGGAAGGCCATGTAAAAATGAACCCCACGCTACACCTATGTAAGCAAAGGGGAGCATCGCTAGTATCGCTACGGCTTTGCTCCATGACCTGTAGTTGAGCAAAAGCACTGTGATCATCAAAATAAGTATAACCATACTCGGCCCTTGACTAGAATTTTGTGTTTTTGAAGAAAGTCTTGCCTCACCTTCTAGTGTATACCAAAGGTTTGGGAACTCATCCGTAATCTCTTTTAGCACTGTAGCCTCGGCTTCGGCTAAAACCGATGGGACCGAAACCAGCAGGTTAGCGATATCAGCCTCAACGCGAATTTCCCGGATACCATTCTGATGATTGATCTCCGTCACGTTCGTCCGCTGTTTAAAGTGAGCTAATTCTTCAATCGGATATGAAGCACCGTTTGGTGTTTGTAAACGCGCGTCTTTAAGGTCACCAATGGATCTTCGATCTTCCTCATCGTAGCGGACCCATACTTTCACTTCTTCATCTCCACGCTGTAAACTTTGAGCTTCCAGACCAAAGAATCCTTTGCGAATCTGATCGAATACTTGACCTTCCGTCAAACCTAAAAAACGCGCCTTATTGGTCAATTGCATCTCTATTTCGGGCATTCCAAGTTTGTCCGTATCGGTGACATCCTTAAGGTCCTCGCGTTGTGCTAAGTAACCTCGGAGTTTATTTTTAGCTACCCTCAATTCTTCCAGATCCCGTCCGACCAGGGCAATGGACACGGGTTTACCAAAAATGGGAATACTACCGTAAGCCAGATTTACGGCTTCGGGAATAGGGCCTACTTCATCTCTAATTCTATTGGCTATGTCAAAGGATTTGATATTGCGCGCATCACCTTCCATCATGTAGATATTTACCTTCCCTTCATTACTGGCAGGCCCCAATACTCTCTCCACATAGTTGACTACCGATTTCCCATCTGACCGCCGTGAAGAGTACTCTTCGTTCACCTTCCAGATGGCACGTTCCATCTTGGCCAATTGCTCATCAACAATAGATTCATCAGTCCCTAAAGGAAGCTCAAGTTGAGCACTAATGACATCTTGGTCAATAACGGGAAAGAACGTTCCTTTAATCCAACCCGCAGAACTCGCCATGACGGTACCTATCATAATCAATAGGACCACTACCACAGGGACTGCAGGTCGCTTGATCGCAAAATTTATCACTCCCGTGTATACTCTATCTCTAAATACAGAAAGTGATCTATTGGTCTTTTGAGTCAGTTTCCAGGGTTTATCGCCTTTTTGAAGCGCCTTGGATCTTGCAATATGTACCGGCAAGAAAAATAGGCTTTCTAGAAAAGCGACAAACAGTGTGGCACAAACTACAAAAGAAATTTCAGTAAAGTAGTCACCTAATTGTCCGTCTAAGTAAAAGAATAAGGAAAAGGCCAGAGCGGTGGTCACCAGGGACGATATAATGGAGGGTATAACTTCCAGGGTGCCATCGATAGCAGATTTTAAGGCATTCTTTCCCTTTTTATAGTGCTGGTAAATATTTTCCGAAACAACCACGCCATCATCCACCAAAATACCTAAAACCACTATAGTGGCAAAAAGCGATACTTGATTTAACGTTAGGTCATAAAAATTAGAGATGATGAACATTCCCAACAGCGCCACTGGAATTTTAAACGCTACCCAGAATGCAATTCGCGGATGTAAGAAAAGGCCCAAGACTATCAATACCAAAAACATTCCTTGCCACGCATTGGCCTGCAACCTATTGATAACTTCTACTAAAGAAGCCGTTTTGTCTTCAATCACCACCGCTTCGATGGATTCATTACTTTGGTTAAATCGATCAGCATAATCAGAGACTAATTGTGCATTCTTGATCAGATCCTCTTCACTACGACTGAAAATCTTTAAGATGACCGCTGGTTTACCATTGACATAGGTACGCTCCGGCTTGTCGGCAAAAATATTTTCCACTTCTGCCACGTCCTTTAAGCGAATAACTTTACCATCCGGAGATGCTTTGATGACGGTATTTAATAGGCCTTTAGCATAATAGGCGCGATTATCTAGCCGGATCAGGATTTTTTGAGCTCCGGTTTCCAATTCGCCTCCGGATATTTTTAAATTCGCAGATTGAATGGCGCGACTTACCTCGTCGAACGTCAGTTGGTACGCTCGCAAATCCTTCTCCCTGAGCCTAACTTCGATCTCTTCTTCAGGAAAACCACTAAGAAAAATTTGCGACAAATTAGGATCGGCCAGTAGGTCATCCTTCATGTACTTGGCGTGGTCTTTTAGCGTAGCTAAGCTAACGTCACCCATTACACCCAAGGTCATGGTGTAGTTTAGAATTTCTTCTTTAACGATTACGGGAGTATCCATACCGTCCGGAAAGGTAGTGACCTTGTCTACCGCATTATTAATGTCTTGCAATACTTCATTTGGATCAGCGTTTTCTAACATTTCCACTCTAACGTTAGCAAAGCTTTCTCTCGATACTGAAGTCACTCTGTCTATCCCTTTCAAACCTTCAAGGTTATCCTCTATTTTGTTGACAACCTCCTCTTCTACTTCCTGTGGTGAGGCTCCTCTGTAGACTACATTGATTGCAATAAAGTTTTCAGGCTCTGGAGGTAAAAAATTGGAACGGATTTGCGCAAGGGTCATTAAACCCACCACAATGATCAGCCCGACGAAAATATCTACGGTCCTCGGCTTTTGAGCGAGGAAACTAATTATCTTTTTCATAATCAATTTATTTTTAAGCGCTACAAGGATAATTTCATGCCTTCTACGGGGACATTGAATCGGTTGATGATCAACTGGTCACCATCGGATAGCCCTCTGACCAAAATCGAATCTTGCGTAAATTCCACGAGTTCCACCGCTTTTGCTCTAATGGTATTATCTTCAAGTAGCAGTACTTTTTCATCTCGAGTAAGCATATTCGCCGGAATTGAAAAAACACTCTCATAGGCTGTGCTGGTAAAGTAGCCCTCTAAATACATACCTGCTCTCAAATTAGGCCCCTCCATCTCGAAATAAACAGGTACGTTTTGAGTTTTAGGATCAATCACATCGTTGATTCTTACCACGGTACCGACCCATTCCCCTTCCAACTCATTGCTGCCGAAAGCAATTTTGTCTCCGATTTGAAGCTTTGAAACTACCTCAATACCCGTAGCTGTCTCCAATTCAAAATGCTTATTGTTAATAATAGTAGCTAACGCCTGACCGGGAGAAACAAGACTGCCTTTATCCACCTGAGAAGAGGTTACCGAACCGCCGTACGGAGCAATTATATTGAATTTGGCAAGACGTTCTTCCAAAGACTTTATCGAAAAAAAAGTACTGTATACCTGGTTAGAGGTTACGAAATACTTTTCACCGTTCGTAAGAGTTTTAGGAAGCTCTTTTAGGCTTTCACCACTCTTGTATTGTTCCACATAGCCTAACCAACTTGGATAGTTCTGTGGATAATCCGCCTTCAGATCAGGCATTATACCCGTCAGAATATTCAGAAATGCACTACGTTTCGCTTCTAGTTCCAGTTTGAATTCTTGAGCATCGAGACGCACTAAAGTTTCACCTTGCTTGAAGGTTACCCCTTCTTTCAACCTAAATTCAGTGCCCACTACCTTTCCCTGGACCTCAGAAAAGAGTTGAGTCGTATTTTTTGGAACCACCCTGCCGCTGATTGGTCTTTCAACTGCTCTGTCTATTGCATTAACCCGTAGCAGTTTAAGATCATCTTTTCCTAATCGTAAACCTACTCCCTGATCCTGAGTCAATTTTACCGGTCCCGCATCACGCTCCCCCTCTTTACGAGAGGAGTTGCTAGACTGACTGGAAACCAACGCCAGGCAGATAATACTCCCTAGACCAACGAGTATTATAGTGATTGTTTTTCGATTCATTGTTTTCATAGTATTCAAATTTTACTGACTAATAGTCATTTTTAGTTTATAAAAAAGTAGTATTTATCATCATACTCGACATTTTAGGCTTGTACACAGTAAGCCGTTGTGTCTTACCGTTAAGAAATACGTCTTGTATTTTATTGTAGCTATCGCGGATATACGTCGAATTCAGCTTTTCAAAAGAACTCTCACTAATGAGCAAGTCTGTCTTATTCTGATGGCATAGACTTAAAATACGAGACGTTGTATTTAGCACATCACCGTGAAAAGCGGTATGCAATTGGGTAGTACCCAGCTCCACCTTGATTACCGGTCCTCCGTGAATAGCGGCTTTAAAAGTAGGCTGTACGTGAAAGCGCGCTTTGAAATGGGTTTTGAACGTGCTTAGTATAATCTTGAAATCATAGAACAGATTGATCGCTTGGATACACTTATCATCATCATTATAATTCCAATGGATAATGGCTTCATCACCCACATATTGGTAAATATCTAGGCCCGGATATTTTTCAACCACCTGATCTAAGAGCCGGAAACACTGTCTCAGGAATAAGCTGTATTCTCGACTGCTCAGCCGCTCTGCGATTTGAGTGGAACCATTTAAATCTAAAAACATAAATCCACTTTGGAGTTGACGCGGAGCCGTAAATGTCCTCAGGAGGTAGACTCCTATTTTATGCAGTCCACCGAGTCGATTACTTACATTAATAACGGACATTAAAATGAGAAACCAGGCGGCGTGGTAAATCAACAACGAAATAAAGCTTGTGGTATGTGTATACGCTTCTGCTACTTCGGCTGAGACGTACACTGCAATAAACAAGCTAAAGAATGTCATAAAGAAAAACACCCCCAGTGCCCATTGTGCCAATAATGCTAATCGGTTAGATTTAAAAGGCAGCTGAGGCGATTTATTATCCCGCCACCTGAATAGAATAAA
>JBCCIX010000202.1:0-7574 GCA_039028075.1 Bacteroidota bacterium
CTACATTTATATTTTTAGGACAGTTCGCTTCTCCTTTATTTACCGAACCTGTAGTCAACATCTCCACGATCAAGATGGGTTTTTTATACCTGGCCGTAGGTATAATCATTATCTCTACGATGTCACTCGTTCTAAACCGAAGGCTCGTCAAAAAACAGTAATCCCAAACTAAATAGTACGGGTTTAGTACCGAATGAATGAGATGGAGCCTAAAGACCTCAGTGTAAAAATTAGGCCCTTTAAAAGCGAATATGCTTTTGACTATCTTTCAATACTGTTACTGCTAGCGCTCACCCTGTGACGGGTAAGATAAGACAGCTTTTACGTAAATGATCCAACTTAAAACCTGGTTCATTTCACACCGCTCAGCCACTCACTTAAAAAAGGCAGAAACGCAGGATCAAATTCTTTCTTTAAGAAGGCATATTCTTGCGGAGTGCCTGTTTTTGCTTCCTGAAACAAGTGATTTGACTTTTCAAAGACCTTAGTTGTAACATCCGTGTTGCCGGAATCCATCAAAATAGATCTCATAATGTGTTCATTTTGAGAGGCTAAAACCTGCGTATCTAAAGCTCCAAATAGCATCAGTACCGGGCACTTCACCTGTGCCAAAGTTGGCGCTGGATCATACGTCATATAATATTGAATCCACGGGCTTTTGAATTGTGCTATGGCTCCTTTGGCCTGCTGCTTTGCATAAGCTTGAGGGTCGGTAATTGAACTCTTGTACGTTTCAGGCATGAATTCTACCATTGCCACCGTTTCTTTGATGATGAAGGCTTCCAGAGCTTCTTCGGTCATATCCGACCTACTCATCATATCCAGTACTTTAGTATTCAACCCATTGGCCATCTGAATATAATCTTCATTCATGCCACTGGCCTTCATAATCGCCGCAGATTGCGCGTTACTCAATTCAAGGCCTTTCAACCCAAAACCTGCCATGAGTACAATGAAGGCCACGTCCTTATCCCGCGAAGCTACTTTAGGGGCGATGATTCCTCCTTCGCTGTGACCTATAATCCCTATCCTCGTAGGATCAATATCGTTATGTGTCCTAAGAAATTTGACTGCTTCATGTGCGTCCTCGGCTAGTTCTTCGCTAGTGGATAGGTTAACATTCCTACCCGTAGATTTGCCTGTACCTCGATCATCATAACGCAGGACGGCGAAACCCAATGGCGACAGGGAATCGGCCAGTATCTTAAAGGGTCTGAAACCAAGAATTTGACTGTCTCGGTCTTGAGGACCACTTCCGCTCACCAGAACTACGGCAGGAAATGGCCCTTCTCCCTGTGGAATAGTCAGCGTACCCGAAAGAATAGTAGAATCCTTCCCAAAATGTACTTCCTGTTCGGTCTGGGCAGTAACAGGAATAGAGAGTAGAACTACCAGAACAAAGAGGTAAAGCGATTTCATAAGAATTTTTATTTTCGTCAAATATTTCGATATTTATCGAAATATCAAAATGAATCTGACCTTCAAGGCATTGAACGATCCCACCCGCCGGGAAATATTAAAGCTATTGCGAAAGGGAGAATTGACTGCCGGTGAAATTGCCGATCATTTTGATATTGGCAAGCCCAGCATTTCGCACCACCTGGATATTCTACGGCGAGGTGAACTGGTGACCAGCAGTAAAAACGGTCAATTTGTGGTGTATACCTTAAATACCACTGTTCTAGATGACATAATGACTTGGTTTATAAACTTAAAAAACGATGAATAACTACAGAGGACTTATTGATGTAAAAAAAGAGCTACTCATTCTAGTGATCTTAGCTTTTCCTATAATTTATTTATCCGTGGTCTATGATAGTCTTCCGGCAGAGGTAGCCACACACTTTAACCTAAGCGGCGAAGCGGACGACTGGACGGATAAACAGGATTTATACTTGATGTTCAGTCTTATTTGTGGCGGCATGTATGTATTTCTTTTGGTTATTCCATTTATCGACCCAAAAAAGCAAATTCAAAAAATGGGAAATAAATTTTTTATGATCAAGCTGATTATTTCGGCTCTGATCTCTATTCTCTTCACAGCTATGCTTTACTCAGCCTCGGTGGGTAGCACTAATGTCGATCTCATTCCTCTTGTATTAAGTATTTTCTTTATCGGTCTCGGTAATTATTTACAAAGTGTCAAGCCCAACTATTTCATCGGAATCCGTACCCCGTGGACGCTGGAGAGTAAAGAAAACTGGAATGCTACACATCGGTTTACCGGAAGACTATGGATGATAAGTTTCGGTTTGATTTTGATTTTCTACTTTGTTATCGATAAAGATCTATTTTACAGGTATTACTTTAGCGCCATCATCGTGCTGTCCTTAATTCCGGTGGCCTATTCATTTCTTTTTTTCTTAAGACGTAAAAATCAACCAAACTGACTCGACAAAAAAAGTACCTTCCAATAGGCCAATTCAAAGATGATTAATCATAGCCTGGTAGTCGGCCTGAAGGTCCTCATGAAGTGCAGATAGCGTCTTCTGTATTTTAACTTTTTGACGCTCATACAAATTTTGCAGGACGGAGTTTCTGTGGATGGCTATGCCTGAGTCCTTTATGGCCTGACAGAAGTACAACCTTACCTCAATCTCTGTTTGTTTATTACCAGAGTACCTAATGTTCTTATTTAACTGACTTAAAATCTTTCGGATACCCTTTTTTGCGTAATAGATATGACTTCGGTTGATCTCGCTCAGCATATCGTCTATATCATACTTAATGGCTTCTACATAACCTGCTTCGTCTTCAGCCTCAAACAATAAATAAGTCAACAGTTCTTTATTGTCTTTTTTAAACCGGCCTAAACGCAGACAGATGGCCGCTAATTCTTCAGGACTCTTGTGTTTCAGCTCCTTTCGTATTTCGGTTAGTGCTGCGGGTTTCAAATCAAGGACTGACTAGATTTAAGGAAATAGTAAAGTATAAGGCATTTGTCAGGTCATTTTCCAAAGCGTAATCTTCGTCACCAAAACCCCTGAATAAATCACCGTCATCCAGGTTGAAATTCCAATTGTAGCGCAGCCCCAACTGGGCGCTAACCCAAATAAAATCTTTCAGAGAGTGCTCAAACGTGGCTCTTATCCGTAACTCACTCCGCCTAAGTTCAGGATCAGCGATTCCGTCTAATCCTTGGATCGAGCCCATGCGATAGGATTGCCCTTCTAGTTCATAACCGATAAAGGCCAGAGACCGCGAACTGAAACTACGTCTTAGATTAGCTCTCGCCGGAAAAACCGCCTCTATGCCCCACTTTCTGGAGGGAAAGGTATAATTGTATAAAAGCACAGGAACGTAGTTAGCCTCACCGATGCGGTACGTTCTGGTTAGGCCAAACCCATATAATAGCCGGTCGTGTTTTTTCCACCCGTAAATAAAGGTGGCGGAATATCGGGTTAAATTCAACGATTGGAAGTCAGGAAAGAAGTAATCCCCACTCAGGTTCGCAGCCCCTTGAAACAATATAAAATGGGTTTCATTTAGTGGCTTGAATACAGTAGCTAACACCCCGCTAGTTCTCAAAGCACGTGCTTGTAATGCCTGCGCCAAAGGATGCTGGTCACGATTATCTATCCTGTAGTGAGATTCCCAATAATTTACTCCCAGATTGATAAGAATATTCGTTTTTGAGACTACCGGAAAATTAGCGCCAAAGCGGAAACCCTGTACACTTTGGACCTCCAAATCCTGTGCAGGTGAATCACCGAGTTCGTCGAGTGTGAGGGTGTGGCTGCCTTGAAAATCCCAACCTAAAGAGACGAGTTTATTGGGACTTTGATCAAAAACTTTGGAAGTACAAAAGCGTTTACCTCCTCCTGCTATTTCTACATCCGCGTAAATACTAAAATCCTCTTCGATGTAGTCATCATCTACAATAGTGGTATCTGGCTCCTGCGCAAATGATTGTACGGTGCAGAACGACAGCCATAGCACACCTAGTATTCTCACGTTAGCTACGTTTTTTGATAGTTACGCGCTTCCAGACGTCGGTCCTACCGAAGAGGCTTACTCCGATAAAACCCCGGACATCTAATGTATTTTTATTTTTCATTTCTATGGTACATGAGTAGGTGCTCCCATTTTCAGGATCGTAGATGGTACCATCTTCCCAGGTTTTGTCGCCCACAAAGCTGAAATTTTTAAGCATTCGATACCCAAGTAAAGGTTTGTTTCGCAGCTTTTCGTCAGGATTATTCTTGTCCACTTTTGGCTTGCCGTTTTCATCCTTGGGCTCCCTTAACCACACGATACGGCCGTAGTATAGTTCACCGGATTTATCGATCTTTATTCTTGCCTTTCCACTCCCTGATTCCCACACCCCCAAAATAGCATCGGCCTCTTCCTGAGCAACGACGAAACTTGAGCATAAAAAAAAGAAAGTTGTAGAAAGAATAATTTGTTTCATGTGTAGTCTATTTCGAGAACTACAGTGAAAACAGCATTATCATCAAAAGGTTTCTGAACTGCCTTAGATGTGGTTTTTAGGAATGGAGAGAGGCGAACATGGACAGCGCGAACTGCTGAAATAATCTTTATATGTGCCATCGAGCGCACCCACCAGTGGGCTTGCGGGTATAGCGTTGGAAGCTAAGGGATCGGGTACAAGAAACCCTGTTCTCAAAACGAAAATTTTAAAGCTGCTCATTTAGGCGAATACCTCCGTCTTGATTTTTCTTGGATCGAACTTTTTAGCAAGTTCACTTATTTTTTTGATATGATCCGGAGTAGTACCACAGCAACCGCCGATGATATTAATCAGGCCCTCATCCAGAAATACTTTAATTTGATCCGCCATATCTTCAGGGGACTGGTCATATTGGCCAAACTCGTTCGGAAGTCCGGCATTTGGGTGTGCGCTTACAAAAAAGCGTGATTCCCTATCCATTACCTGCAGGTAAGGACGAAGCTCTTTGGCACCTAAGGCACAGTTCAAGCCGATGCTTAGCAAAGGAAAATGCTCCAGGGATATTAAAAAGGCTTGTGTGGTTTGTCCGGATAGGGTTCTGCCGCTGGCATCGGTAATCGTTCCGGATACCATAACGGGTACCCGCCTACCTTCTTCTTCAAAAAGCTCATCGATAGCGAATAGCGCTGCTTTTGCATTAAGAGTATCAAATACCGTTTCAACCAGCAGCAGATCAGCCCCACCGTCGAGCAACGCTTTTGCTTGTTGCTTATAGGCTACCGCTAATTCATCAAACGTGACTCCGCGATAACCCGGATTGTTCACATCCGGAGATATGGAGGCCGTTTTGTTGGTAGGACCGATTGAGCCCGCCACAAATCTTGGGGTTGACGGGTCTTTGGCCGTAACTTCTTGGGCTGCTTCTTTGGCAATCTTGGCGGACTGAAAATTAAGATCATAAACGGCATCCTCGAGGCCATAGTCGGCTTGGGCTATGGTGGTGCTACTGAACGTATTGGTTTCGGCGATGTCTGCACCTGCCTCGAAGTAAGCGCTATGTATTTCTTTGATAAGGTCGGGACGCGTAATGGAAAGCAGATCGTTATTGCCTTTAAGCGGCTGCCCATGATCCTTAAACCGTTCTCCACGAAAGTCTTCTTCCTCTAATTTATGGCGCTGGATCATGGTACCCATGGCACCATCCAATACTAATATTCTTTCATTTAAGACTTCTTCAATATTCATATTAGTTTTTCTTTCTACGTTCTAAAGCTGTTATCCTTCGCTCATGATCGCTTAACATATCGAATTTAATCACTACTTTTTCCACAACATTAGTATTATGCTTAACAAATGCTAAATCCTTGATAACATCGACAACAGTATCTAACTTTCCTCCTTGCTCGTTAAGAATTTCTGATTGTTTTGATAGTGTTTTTGCCTGGCCTTTTAAAATCTCAGCCATCTGATCTTGTTTTTTTAGGCTCTCGGCCAATATCTCTATAATCTTGTCTTCATTTTTCATCACCTCATAAAATATAGATTGAAGTTAATTAAAACAATAATGCAATTATGGTAGAAAACGTTTTATTACTTAACTCTGTGCAACAAAAGTCCATATGAAACTAGCAGTCATAGATATTGGTTCCAACGCCATCCGTTTTCAAGTGACTAATATCCTTCACTATGAAGGGGTTGATCACTTCAAACGCTTAGAATATGTTCGATTTCCGCTCCGTTTAGGGCAGGATGTCTTTAGTTCAGGACGACTCATGCCTTTGCGCATCGACAAATTCCACAAACTGATGAAGGCCTTTAGCTTACTCATTGAGCTGTACGAGGTAGACCACTATATGGCGTGCGCCACCTCGGCCATGCGCGAATCCGAAAATGGCCGGGAAGTAGCTGCGCAAATAAAGAAACAGACGGGATTAGAAATTCAAATTATTGACGGAGCGCAAGAAGCGAAATTAATCAATAAGGCCATATCCGAGCACCTGGATGCCCGGCTCAGCTACATGCACATTGACGTAGGTGGCGGTAGCACGGAGCTCAATTTGATTAGAATAGGTAACTTGATCGGATCTAAAAGTTTTCAAATAGGATCAGTACGGCGTATGGATCACCTGGATTCTCCTGAGATATGGTCGGAGATGGAGCACTGGATTACAAGCACAACCGATGTCAGTGAGTTGCGTACCGCCATTGGTACAGGAGGTAATATCAATAAGCTCTTCGAGTTGGGAGGTAAGGTAAAGGGGCAGCAGATGCAGCTTACCGAGTTAAAAGAGGTACAAAAAATGCTAGTCGAAACCTCATTGCAGGACAAAATTTACAAATTGCAATTAAATCCGGACCGTGCCGATGTCATCGTACCGGCTTCCGAAATCTATATTTCTGTGATGGAGCGAGGTGGTATTGACGGTATTATCGTGCCCGATGTGGGGTTGAAGGATGGTATGATCAAAATGCTTTATGAGACACATTCAGATGTTTTACATTGAGAATTGGGTCTTATTTAGGCTTCAAGGTCTTAATGTATGCTATACTCTTTTTAAAATACTTATCTAGCTCTGCATGATCTTCCAAAACCGCTTCAGGAACCACCAGGTAACCCCTCATTAAGGCTCCGTAGGATCTAAAAGGACCAGAATTGTGCTTTTCGATAAACGCTTTGCCATCTTCTTTTGACAGTCGTAGCCCTAACTGCCCGTCTTTATTGGTCTGGCTGTACATATGACCGTTCATTGAGGTATACAACAAGTTCTTACCTTTTAGCTCTACGTCAGGGTGTCGGGCTAGTAGCTCTTCGTATCTTTCCTTTAGCGTCATATTATAACTTATGAAATGTTACGAACTTTATGAAGAGTCGTCTGACCACTTTGAGTGGTCTGACGACTAATAGACAGATCAGAATGATCTAAATTATTCGTTTTTTCGCTCTATATTATAGTACTTCAAAGCTTCTTATAGGCCAACCGATAGTTATACATCCACCTTAGCATACTTCGCGTTTTTCTCGATGAACTCTCTACGTGGAGCCACTTCGTCGCCCATAAGCATAGAGAATAAATGATCCGCTTCGGCGGCAGACTCTATGGTTACTTGTTTCAGACTTCTGCGCTCCGGGTCCATAGTGGTCGTCCAAAGTTGTTCGGGGTTC
>JBCCIX010000203.1:0-7573 GCA_039028075.1 Bacteroidota bacterium
TCGCTCAGCACCACTCCCTTTCGGACAGTAGCACCACAAAGTGGTTTGAAGGGGTTGCCTGTCACTCCCTCCGATGGGCCTTCCATCATCATGTTAACAGCATGTACTTAACTTCTTTAAGTACTTCAAGGCACACTTACTGACGACCGAGAAAAGATTTTCTGATTTGGAATAACCCGCTAAAAATACCCTTCAAATTCCCTAAAGGCAGTTCTTCGTTACTCCCGCCAGCTGGCGGGCCGGAGTAGTTTTCAGCTTTCGGTCGCTTTAAAGGCACTTTTTTCTTGTTCAAAAAATTTAGTCGGACACCGGTAACATTTTTTTATCACTGGGCTCACTACTATGTAATTTACAGACTCTGTATAACTTTGAGGATTGAATGAAATACCTCATACGTCTAATCCTAAGGAAAGTACCGAGAAAGTACATTCAACGGATCAATAAGCCCGTTTTAGGGTTTATAGGTTTCTTTCTAAGGGGAAATAAATATACCTGTCCCATCATCAATAAGAGCTATCGTCTTTTTCTGCCCTACGGCCGAGTAAATCCGAGACCCAATGCGCTTTGCCCAGGCTCCTTATCCCTGGAACGGCACAGGTTACTTTGGCTTTACCTAAAGTCAGCAACCAATTTTTTTAAGGAGGAACTGCAGTTCCTGCACATAGCACCCGAGCAGTGTTTCATGAAGCCTTTTGAAAAACAACATAAAAGCGGCTATATCACGGCTGATCTGGAATCGCCTTTGGCCAAAGTGAAGATGGATGTGCACAATATCCCTTTTGGAGCAGATCATTTTGATGCGGTAATGTGCAACCACGTCATGGAGCACGTAGATGATGACATAAAGGCCATGCAAGAAATTTATAGAGTATTAAAACCAGGGGGATGGGCTATCATGCAAGTTCCGTTTTTTCCGCCTATTCCTGAGACCACCTTTGAAGACGATAGTATTGTAGAGCCTTTAGAACGCGAAAAAACCTACGGTCAGGACGATCACGTCAGACTATATGGCAAAGATTATCCCAATAGGATGCGTAAAGCAGGCTTTCAAGTAGATGAAGATGACTTTGTCCACAGTTTATCCCCTAAGGAAGTAGAACGATATTCTCTTCCGAAAGATGAGGTGATCTTTTTTTGTAAAAAGGCTCCCGTTAACCCTTGATCAGCTTCTTTAACCCCTCAGACAAAAAACCATGCCCGTAGGCAATGAGTTGGGTGAAAGCGGCGGCAACACTAATGATGGCAACCTTAAGATTTTTGCTTTTTATCCAGCTATCGATGAATAGGACTGATCCAAAAAGAAAATAGGCGATGGCACCAAGGGAAGCAAGAATTTCAAAAGCCGTGATTGTTAGCGCAAAGGTTACAACTAAACCAAGCATGAATGTCATAGGAAAGAGATGCACCAGTTTGATCTCTTTTGGATAAAACCGACTTACGTTGACCCTCGCTCTTCCAAAAAACTTTAGTTGTTTATAGAATTCTGGCAAATTTGTTCTTCTTTTATGATATACATAGGCACCAGGAATCAAACCCGTGTTAAAACCCTTTTCAATAATTCTGATACTAAACTCAATATCCTCGCCCATGCGAGTGATGATATAACCACCCGTTTTCAGAAAAACCGATTTCCTAATCCCCATATTAAAACTTCTCGGATGGAAAGCACCGACCCTTCTTTTCCCCCCCCGAATTCCTCCTGTAGTAAAAAAAGAGGTCATACTGTAACTTATAGCGCGCTGGACTGGTGTAAAACTGGCCAGTGCCTTATCCGGACCTCCAAACGCGTCGAGGGGTTCTTTACTCAGAAAATCATGGACCGTTGAGAGATAGTGTTTAGGAATTATACAATCAGAATCAAACACGATGAGGTAGTCACCTTCACTTTTTTCAAAACCAAAGTTTCTGCTAAACCCTTGGCCGGTGTTCGGTTTGAAAAAGTACTTCAATTGAAGCTTATCGTCATACTTCGGCACCAAGTGATCGCACTTCACCGTCGAACCGTCTTCGACAATAATCACCTCAAAGTGCTCAAAGGTTTGATGTGTTAAGCTTTCAAGTAGCTCATCTATCTCATTCGGACGGTTATATACCGGGATGACGATCGAATAGAAACGCATTACTCCAGGCCAATGCTGTCCTCAATCAAATATTCATCGTTAGAGTGGGATCGCATCGCCATCATCTCTGCAATAAACCCCGTTAAAAAAAGTTGCACACCAATGATAAGCGCTACCAAGGCCAGAAAAAATAAGGGTTGGTCCACTACATCGCGAACGGGCAATTTGTACTGAATCCTGTAAATCTTATCGGCGATAACCCAAGTAGTAATTAAAAACCCGGTGAAAAATGAGAGCGTACCTAAAGTACCAAAAAAGTGCATGGGTTTTTTCTTGAACCTGGAAACGAAGGTAATACTCAGAAGATCCAAAAAGCCATTGATGAAGCGTTCTAATCCGAATTTAGTCGCACCATATTTCCTGGCGTGGTGTTCCACCACTTTTTCGCCTATTCTATCGTAACCATTCCATTTCGCTATTACGGGAATATAACGATGCATTTCACCGTGAACCTCAATGTTTTTCACCACGCTATTTTGATAGGCTTTAAGGCCACAATTGAAGTCATGAAGTTTAATCCGTGAGATCTTACTCGTAATAAAATTAAAGAACTTTGACGGTATGGTCTTGGAAAGCGGGTCGTGACGTTTCTTTTTCCAACCGGAGACCATGTGATACCCTTTATCCTTAACCATAGCGTACAGATCCGGAATTTCATCAGGGCTATCTTGCAAGTCAGCGTCCATAGTAATCACTACACCACCAATGGCTTTCTTAAAACCCACATTAAGTGCCGCAGATTTCCCGTAATTTCTATTGAAAGAAATAGCCTTAAGCTCGTCGGCTCTTACACGTGCAATTTCACTAATAACTTCCCAGGAGTTATCCGTACTGCCATCGTTCACAAATATAATCTCATAAGTAAGGCCGTGTGCTTGCATTACACGGCCTATCCAATCTGTTAGTTCCCGTAGCGACTCCTCCTCATTATATAGGGGAATGACAATAGAAATGTCGATCATTAACTTTATTAAATCTCGGCAGATGGATCGCTATTTTTTGTAAAAGCCGTGATAATTAAAGATAGGATAAATCCGAAGAAGACCGCGCCCAGTATCACTCCAATAAGAATAAACTCCGGTGAAAATGAAAAAGAACTGAACTCTAGTGCTTGCTCAATCTGATCATCAGATAATCCAGACTCTTCCATCCCAGCAATTTGATTTTCCCTAAGCAAGTCAAAATAACTTGAATCCACGAATTTCAAATATACATAAGAGACGATGCTCGACACTATTCCACTCACCAGAGAAAGTAACGTTCCAATACCAAGACCTTTGCCGTAGCTCATAAATCCGTCACCGTCACTCTTATATTCTTTATGCGCCAAAATTATAAGTACTATGGCTATAACAGTTCCTAAAATAGTCATAGAACTATTAGTAATGCCCACAATGTAGGTAATCAGTGAAGTCAACGATGAAATGACTCCCGAAATGAGACCCCATTTCAACACGATTTGTTTGGTTGACGGCTGTTCAGTTAATTCTTCCATTTTTATTAGTTTCTATTAGTGTCTTCCTCAAATATTCCTGCAAAATAAAATTCCAGTTTGGAAACTCAAAAAATCACCTTGCACGTGGTTGTAAATGCAGTTAAGCGGTGTATTTCGTAAGTGCCTATCTTCCAAATTCTGTCTTTCTCAAAATAACGCCCAGTAATATCGAAATAAAAAAGCCGATAATACAACTTTTAATAAAATAATCTACCCCCAAGGTAGCCGGGCCGGTAGCCTTGATCAGTTCCAATTGCCGATTGAACTCGGCTTCGGTCATGTTTACCGGCCCATCGGCCGTCAATTGGTCTTTATTCATTTCCAAACCCAGCACATTCGATTGTACATATTCACTTAAAAACTCAGGTTGAAGCGTAGCGAATAGTCCAATCACACAACCCACCACTGCTCCTACCAGGACATAAAAGAAAATACCAATTAATAGGCCTTGCCAAAAATGTAGCTCACCTGCGTTATGATAGGTCTTAAATTCACGTATACTGAAATATATGAAAACCCCGAAGAGCAGAATACGGAAATCATAGAGGATGGGTATGAGCAAGGGATGCCTACCTGTATAAAAAAGTAGTAAAAATAAGCCGATACCGAGGACGGAAGCCGTAATTGCATATTTAAATGCGACCTTAAATAGTGGTTTAATGTATTGCATACTAGTTATTGCAGTACGTAATGCTTACCATTAGCAAAAGTGGCGATAACCTGTCCCACCAGTTCACTTTCCCAATACGGCGAATTTTCTGATCTCGATTTGTTGGTTGTAGCATTCAATGTCCATCTTTTTCTTGGGTCTACTAACGTAAGTTCGGCCGGTGCTCCCACCTCTAGAGTTGGACTCTCAATATTCAATAAAGACCTGGGCGTAGACGTTATGGCCTCTATAAGTATTTCCCAATCTACTTTTTTTGATAATTCACATAAGTTAGCAGCTACAGTTTGTAAACTGATTATGCCAAATTCAGCCAAATCAAACTCCAGTTTTTTACCTTCCTCATCCTGCGGGCGATGAGAAGAAGTAATTACCGTGATAGTTCCATCCAGCAGGCCCTTGATCAAGCTTTGATTGTCTTTGGATGATCTGAAAGGTGGAGTTACTTTCAAATTGGTATTGAAAGTGTCCAGATGCTTATCTTCAAATAAGGCCTGAAACGAGGCAATATCGCAAGAAACCTGTAACCCTTTTTTCTTGGCTCTTCGTATGAGTTCAACACTCTTGGTTGAAGAAATAGTAGAAAAGTGAATTTTACCTCCAGCGTAGTCTAATAACTCTATATCCCGTTGTACAACCACATCCTCCGCCAAATTAGGAATCCCTTTCATACCGAGAATGGTGCTTTCATACCCTTCATGCATAACTCCGAACCGGCTCAAATGGACATCCTCCGGCCTGGTGATGAGTAGGCCTTCAAATTTCTGAAGATATTGCAGCGTTTTGAGCAAAATATCAGGGTGCCAGAGTGGTACTACTCCGTCCGTAAATGCCGCAGCACCGGCTACGTGAAGATCAATCATTTCGGTAAGGTCTTCACCTTTGGTATCTACTGTTACCGCGGCGTACGGGTAAATCTGAGTTAGACTGTCACTATTTTTTGACTTTAAATAACTTAAGGCATTCTTGTTTTGAGTGGGAGGCGCTGTATTTGGCAAAAGCCCAATCCCGGTAAATCCACTAGCTGCAGCCAAATTGATACCCGAACTAAGGTCTTCCTTATGTTCCAAACCAGGATCTCCGAAAAGAGTATTCATATCAAACCACCCCACCGAAAGGATGCCCCCCTTCACATCTATAGTCTGTTTAGCATTTGGAGATTCCTTCCCTACATAAGCAATCTTTCCCTTTTCTATCAATACATTCAGCCTCTTCTTATGAAATCTCGATCCTTTATCATAAAGAGTAGCTGATTTAAGTAAAAAAGACATAAGCCGTTTTAATTAAAAAAATTAAGTCAAAAAGCGGATCAACAAAACTTCGCAGAACAAGAAGAACAAAGCTAAACAAACTGCATATTTCCAAAGCGCAAGCCCTTTATACTTGTTTTCGACCGCAGCTCTAAATTTCTCAACGTCACCGCTATTTAACAGGTCAATATTGCCTTTGAAATAGTCAAATAATTGATCGGCTTCTTGTTCCAAATAGGACTCGTCAGCGGCATAATTAAAGGCCAGTGCATCTTTAACCTCATTGTCAATTTCTAAATCATAAAACCCAGCGTTTAGCAAGTATTTTGGAAGCTGCATTATAAATTCACTGCTCGTCAACCTGTACGAAGGAATGATCTCTTCTTGCCCCTTTAGCTTAACGATTGCATCTGATTGAACTAAAGATGTAGAATACACAATGGTTTCCGAATCTATAAATTCATATAATTTTGATTCATGTTTAGCTCCATAAATAGCCAACCTGTACATCACCGGCACAAAAAGGGCATGATCCTGAAATGATCCGAAAGCGCTCAGAAGTGGCGCAGCAAGCACGTAGGCCGATCCCTTACTCTTTAACTCTGAGAGATAAGGCACGCCCGCCTGTGTTTGTAAGATAGCAGACCTATCCCGGACCCAGGTCAATGTGGCGGTGACCTTAGGCATTGCCATAGCCGGAATCTTTTCTTCGAATACATTATCAAAAAACGGATTGTCGAAATTGGGTGTGGCAAGAGCTACCAGTGTACTGGTATCTGTCAAACGCAGCGAATTCAACCCTCTTAACTGCTTATAGGATAAAATATTTGGCCTGTAAGCCGGTATGAGCAGGAGACTGCCACCCTCATCCAGGTACGCATTCAAAACAGCTACTAGCGAGGATTCTATCGAAGACAAACCATGAATTACTATGAGATCTGAAGCTTGTATAAGACTATAATCAAGATTGTCTGCCTCGAAGGACTCAAACTGAAAGATGTTGTCATTCCCAAAGACCATCTGCACCGGAGTAATGTCCGGTTGTCCTTTAATCTCCAAGACATTGACTTTGCGACTTGTGCCCAGTGTAAAGTAAAAATCGTTATCAAAAGTCACAGGAAACTCCTCTAGGGTAATCCTTCCCTTATTGACAGCTTCCAGTTCCAACGACAAGTCAAAGGTTAATTCTGCTTTGTCGCCAGGTTGAATAGATACCGTTCCCGTAGCAACTTCTACCTCATTTAAAACTACTTTAACCAATAAATCACGTATTTCTGAAAGGCCCGAATTAGACAATACCGCTGTAATCTGCGGTCGGGTATCGCCGATCAGAATTGGAGTATTGAGATAAACGGAATCCACGCTCACATTTTCTAAACTGTTAAATGATAAGGGTATTAAATTTACATGCTGTGCAGAATCAAAAACCAGTGCTTCATCTGCTAAGATGGATTTCTGAAAATCACTGATCCAAAAAATATCTTCTGTACCATCCTCTGACTCAAGTTCAATCCGCTCTTTTATTTCTGCCGCCGTGCGCGAAGAGCCACTGTAATCAATTTCAGTAAGGAAGTCGGAGATCTCCGCTTTACTTTTGAATGAATTAGAGAATGTGGAATAATCATTCGTGATAAGTTTATATTGAGTAGCTTCAGGATAAAGTTCTAAGAGATTTTGTACGTATAACCTGGCCGCGTCTAAGCCGGTAAGATCTCGATCTACCTCATTGCTCATACTCAGTGAATTATCTACATAAATAATGTTTTTACCGGACGAGGAAATGTTATCTTCAGCCGGAAGAAAGGGTTGGCAAAACGCAATGACTAGGAAAAAAAGGAAGAGCAATCTGGAGGCCAAAATAAGATAATGCTTGAGCCTTCTTTTAGCGCTACTAACTTCCTTGACCTTTCTTAGGAATCGCGTATTACTAAAGTAAATTTTCCTGGTTCTTCTAAAATTAAAAAGGTGAATGATGATTGGGATGGCCAGCACGATTAGTGCATAAAGGAAACCAGGGTTTAAAAAAATCATCGGTTGCAAA
>JBCCIX010000204.1:0-7569 GCA_039028075.1 Bacteroidota bacterium
TAATCCCGATGAACTGGACTACACGTTTATTACACATGCAGAGATGCAATTCATTTTAGCGGAAGCTGCGATGAACGGATGGATTAATACCGGCACTTCTGATCAGGAGTACTATGAAAATGCTATTACAGCCAATTTTAATAGATGGGGTATAACCATGCCCGACGGATTTTTATCCCAAACAGAAGTTGCATGGGATGGTTCCCTGGAGCGATTAATGGATCAAAAATGGATGGCCTATTTCTTTAACAGTACCCTTGATTCATGGGGTGAGTTGAAGCGAACCGGTTATCCGGCACTCACAGTAGGGTCTTTAGCAGCAACAGTTAGCGGCGGAGAGGTAGCTACCAGGGCATATTATCCTGAAATTGAGCAATCTATAAACTCAGCGAACTATCAGAATGCTGTAAGTAACATAGGTGCTGACAACATCATTGCGAAACACTGGTATCAGGACTAAGAATTGAGCAATTATTTCAGTCGCGAGTGGTGTTGGAGATGATCAATTCACCCATTCCCTCCCGACTGTTTTTTGAAATAATATGAATGAGAGACTGACCATTGTCATGATACCCGGTACGCTCTGCGATGGACTTCTGTTTCAATCACAGGTGGAATTTCTTCATTCAGAGCACCAAGTCATCGTGGCGGACAGTAGTACTTCCGGAAGTTTATCGGGGCAGGCCAAGGAAATAGTTAACGCCATTGAAGCCCCGTCATTTATTGTAATGGGCCTATCGTACGGAGGGATACTTGCCTTTGAAATCCTGAGACAGTTCAAAAATAGAGTGAGTGGACTGATTTTGATGAACACCAACCACCGAAAGCCTTCGCAAGCCGTAATCGATGGTTATGACCATTTTGAACAAATGATTAAAGACGGTAAATTCCTGAATATCACTTCCGATGTGTTGATTGATAGAATGATTCATCCTGACTTATCAGGAAATGAAGCCCTTAGAAACAGAATTCTTCAGATGGCTAAAAATATCGGGATAGATGGCTTCAGGAAACAGGTCTCTGCTCAACTTGTGCGACCGGATAGTGGAGACACGTTACGGAAACTTGCATGTAGAGCATTAATTATTGCAGGTGAAAATGATCGGGTTTGCCCGGTAGAATGGCATAAGGAGATGGCAGAAATGATTCCTGATGCCACTCTGGAAATAATTCTCAATTGCGGGCATTTGAGCACCATGGAAAAACCCGATGAAGTAAACAACATCTTAGGTAAATGGCTAAAACGGTATGAGAAAAAATAGCGTTAAAAAGTTATTAGAAGTGGGTGGTTCGATAACGAACGGTTGGTTGCATATCCCAAATACATGGAGCGCTGAGGTGATGGCTAGTGCCGGGTGGGATGCAGTTACAGTGGATGTGCAGCATGGCTTGATGGACATGGAGACGGCCATTCAGATGTTGCAGG
Organism: Bacteroidota bacterium; assembly: GCA_039028075.1. Taxonomy (GTDB): domain Bacteria; phylum Bacteroidota; class Bacteroidia; order Cytophagales; family Cyclobacteriaceae; genus Fulvivirga. The sequence continues at coordinate 1,427 of JBCCIX010000204.1, forward strand.
CCATTTCTACAACGGATGCTATACCGTTAGCCAGGGTTGGATGGAATAAACCTGGTGAAATCATGAGATTGCTGGATGGAGGGGCTTACGGCATTATTTGCCCGATGATCAATACCCGGGAAGAATGCGAAGCTTTTGTTGGAGCCTGTAAATACCCACCTCAAGGCTATCGAAGTGTGGGACCCACAAGGGCCAAGGTATATGGTGGGCCAGACTACGTGGATCATGCAAATGACGAGTTGCTAACGCTCGCCATGATCGAGACGGTGCAGGCTGTGGAGAATATAGAAGCCATACTCAGTGTGGAAGGACTGGATGGAATCTTTGCGGGGTCTGGCGACTTACGACTTTCTCTCATTGCTCAATGCGGACACAATGAGATTCAGAAATACTTTGAATCATCATTGGAGAAAGTGATGAGTGCATGTGAGCGTGCCAACAAAACACCTGGAATCTGGAGTCCCAACATTGACGCTGCTGAAGATGCAATTAAAAAGGGATTTAGGTTTTTATCTATTTCATCGGATAGTATGATACTTAGCGCACAATCAAAACAATTAGCAGAAACGATGAAGTCAAAGCTTAAAAATTGACAAAAATGATTTATAGAGAAACAACATTATTAGAACCAAACAAAGAGAAACAGCACCTTCCTGGTTTTGACGATAGATACCACAACATTGTGGATTATATCCTCAAAATCACAAAAGAGATATGGGAGGATCGAGCCATTTGGGTGATTTATGACACCTATAAGGAAGACCTGGTAGTCCACTCGGGTGGGCATGATGTGGTTGGTGTCGATGCCGTCATAAAAGGCACACTTAAGACATTGGCCTCATTCCCTGATCGGAAAATGGATGGGGAAGCGGTCATCTGGTCGAAAGACAATGAAGATATTTTTTATTCATCCCATCGAATCTTCTCAACAGCTACCAATCTGGGTAGTACTCGATTTGGAGAAGCCACCGGGAAGAAGGTCAACTTCCGAACCATCGCCGATTGTGTGGTACAGCACAACAAGATTGTTGAAGAATGGCTGGTTAGAGATAATATTCACCTGATTGAGCAATTGGGGTTTGTCACAAAGGAAATGGCGATAAAGGATACACACTATAAAACTAAAGGACCGGTGTTGACTACCGGAGGACATTTGTCTGAAGCTAACGTGGATGCTGATGAACCCGAAAGAATAGTTGTAGAATTGATCAATCGGATGTTTGTGACCGGAGAAACTGGCGCGGTAGCTGATTTTTACGCTGAAGATGCTACCATCCACGGAATCCGTGACATCAGGTACCAAGGCATTTCTGAGATTAAGGGACATTTTGATGAATTTTTTTCATTGCTGTCTGATACCCGTGTTTTCCTCGAAAGAGTGACCAGCAATCAATTGAGATGCGGTCATGAACTGGCTGCTCGCTGGAGAATCCTGGGTAAGTATGAGAATGGTGTTAATGTGGTCATGCCGGGTATTAGCCATTATGTGATCAAGGATGGAAAGATTACCGAAGAGTGGATCGTCTATGACTTGTTCGATGTAATGTGTCAGGCACACGCTTAACTGACTGGAAATATTCGAGAAATTAAGAGTTGGTAGAGAATGCTAATGCAAAAAAACAAAATCAAAAATAAAGAGGTCATATTGGCCTTTATTCGTGATATCAATGATTCAGATGGATCAATAAAGCATATTGAAAACGTTCATTTCAATTACTTTTCTGAGGATTTAGTTCTAAATGTGACCCACCCTTTTCAGGAAATGAAGGGATTGAATTCGGTGGTAGGTGATTTTTGGTCGCCGTTGGTACATTCTTTTCCCGACCTTGAGATCATCCCTTATATCCTGATGGGTGGTGAATTTGAAGGTCAACAGTGCGTGACCACTACAGGTAATATGATCGGCACTTTTCAAAATGATTGGCTTGGCGTCCCATCAACAAAACATCCACTTTGGATACGGTTTGCTGCACATTTTGTCCTGGAAAATGGTCAAATAGAGCGAGCGTGGTACTTTCTGGATATGCTGGATGTGTTCAGGCAGGCAGGGTTCAATTTCTTTCCAAACAGAGGCATAGAATGGGTGCCCAATGGGCCTATGACAGAAGATGGGATCATCACTTACCCCACAGATGATTGGGAAAGTCAAAAATCTATGGATCTTACCAATGCCATGCTTGATGGACTTGGTAGCTATGATGGAAAAAGTCTTAGTTCCATGAGTCAGGAAAAATTCTGGGATGTGAAAAATATGATGTGGTATGGTCCATCTGGTATCGGTACCACTCGGGGACTAAAGGGCTTTCAGGACAACCACCAACTACCGTTTCTCCAAGGATTTCCCGACCGAGGCATCACAGAGAAAGAAGATCAACATTACGTGGCCCAGTACGGAGATGGCAATTATTCCTGTGATTTCGGTTTTCCATCCATGTACGGCACCCATCTAGGCGATGGCTGGTTAGGGCTCAAGGCCACTGGAAAGCGGGTATACCCACGTGTGATTGATTTCTGGAGAAGAGAGGGAAATCGCCTGAAAGAAAACTGGGTGTTTATTGATATGCTTGACATCCTAAAGGATTTTGGTATAGATGTATTTGAACTGATGAAAGAACAGCAAGAAGAAATAAAGAAATAAGCGTGTGGCTGCATTAAAAGAGAGACTAATTCGTTACGAAGATTTGATGCCATGTAAGGCGGCATTTATCGATGCCAAAACTCCAGGGAGCCACTTGAAAGACAATTATAGCATCATAGGCAGTGGCGTCTCCGAGAGTACTCACCAGAAAGTCAACCTCTCAGAAAAACACGGGTTTTGTATTGGAGCGGCAGGTCAGCCACCCCGGATCAAGAATTCACCGCATTCACATTACACAGCCGAAGTGTTCATGGTGTACAGTAGCAGCTGGAGATTTTACTGGAACAATGACGAAAAATCAGATGTCATCCTCACACCTGGCGATATAATTTCACTCCCGACCAATATGTTCCGTGGTTTTGAAAATGTTGGCGATGAGTATGGAATGATCTTTTCCATACTGGGCCACGATGATGCCGGAGGAGGCGTGCAATGGTTGCCAAGGGTTATTCAGGAGGCCCAAGGTCATGGACTAATTCTAATGGGAGATGGTAAGTTGGTGGATACCACAATTGGCGAAACGGTGCCCGAAGGGCTCAATCCCATGGCACCTCTCACCACCGAGGAACTCGAGACATTTGACCAATATTCAATGAATCAAATGATGCAGTATGTGGGTAAAGTCGGCACCTACAAAGCATCTTCTTATGCTGGCTTTCCTAACCAAACCACTGAAACACTGCGCTGGATTGACATCATTGGCCCTTCAGATTCTGATGGGCATTCATTTCAAGTGAAACCAGGGGATCACAATGGAGACCAGTTTAATGTATATGGCCTACAGTCAGATTCCACTGGGGATACGGGTAGTTACAGCAGGGAAGAAGTGGAGGTTATGCTGGTGCATCGGGGACAATTTAAGATCACTTGTATGCATGGGGGAGAAACGATAGAGGAGACACTCAAAGATGGAGACATTATTTCCTTTCCGAAAGGCTCGAAGAGGCGTATTGAAGCCGTGACATTTGGCTTTGCCTATTTGGTGGTGGGCGGAGATTATCCTGAACCACCAACTCAATATTGATATGAAAAATCCAAGAATCATAACATTGGTTATGTTGACATTGTGGGTGGCATGTGAAGCACCAAAGTCTACGGTTTCGGAAGCATCCGAAACCCAGGCACCTCTTTCGATTCCCGGACTTAGGGCAAGAGACTATGAATCTACGCTAACTTTCGAAAAGGAAGTCATGGGTGATTCGGTCGTTTCTGGTGATTTGTATTCCTATTATTCTGACAGCCTCAAAATTTACGCTTTGGTTAATACTCCAAGCTCGGAGAAACCCGAAGATGGCTATCCAGTAGTAATTTTTGGACATGGATTTCATCCGGAACCTAAGAAGTATGGCGTCAGCACCTCTTTGGGAGTAGATTGGAGGCCCGGGGATTATTATCGCGGTGTTCCGGAATCCTATGCCAGGGCGGGGTATCTGACAGTTACGCCAGATTATCGGGGACACAATGTCTCAGATGGATTTCAATTCACCCAAAGCCCCTTTTACAGCAATTATTATACGATCGATGTTTTGCATTTAATCAAGGCTCTTTCGACTCTGGAAAATATTAATTCAGCAAAGATTTACTACGTGTGCCACTCTTTGGGGGGAGACGTAGGACTCAGGGCATTACTCGTCACTAACAAGATCAAGGCGGCCAGCCTATGGTCGTCTGTGCTGGGCGATATTTGGCAGCAATCATTATTCTATGGAAGATTACAGGAAGATAACCCTGGATATGTAGACAATCAGCAAATGAAGCAATTTAGCAGTTGGTATACCGATGGTGCAAAGAACCTTCCATACCCTTATGATATCGAAAGCGGTGATCCGTCATCTTTTCTTGAGGAATTGAAAACTCCGGTGATTGTGCAGCATGCCCTGGGTGATAGAAGTGTGCCGTACTTGTGGTCAGAAGGATTCGTAACTAAACTCTATCAGCTAGGAAAAAAATTTGAATTATACGCTTATGAAGGTAATGATCACCTGTTTAAAGGTTCGGTAAGAGCAGAAGCTGTGGAGCGGGACATTACATTTTTTAAAAAATACTAACCACAAAATCTTAATAACTAAAATGGCAATCAAGTACATAAAAAAAGGAAAAGCAGAAGACCAATCAGCAGAAGATCAGGCAAAAACAAGACAGATTGTTGAAGGGATTTTAGATGATGTGAAATCCCGAGGCGATGAAGCGGTAAAGGAATTGTCCGAGAAATTCGACAAATGGAACCCAGAGTCATTTAGACTTAGCAGGCAGCAAGTAGAGGAAATCGTTTCTTCGGTGTCTGAAAAGACCATTGAAGACATCAAATGGGCCCAGACACAAGTCAGGAGGTTTTCCCAGATTCAGAAATCCGCGCTCAGAGACATTGAAATTGAAACAATTCCCGGTGTAGTATTGGGACATAAAAATATACCGGTAAATAGCGCAGGATGTTATATCCCCGGTGGGAGATACCCAATGGTTGCTTCAGCCCATATGAGTGTGTTGACTGCTAAAGTAGCCGGCGTAAAACGGGTGGTAGCCTGTACACCTCCGGATCCAAAGAGTGGCATACCTCCGGCAGAAACCGTAGCAGCAATGCACCTTGGAGGTGCAGATGAAATATATATCTTAGGTGGTGTTCAGGCCATGGCTGCCATGGCTTTCGGCTGTGTAGGTATGGAGCCTGTGGACATGATCGTCGGACCAGGTAATCATTTTGTAGCAGAAGCCAAACGACAACTTTTCGGACAGGTCGGAATTGACCTACTGGCAGGGCCAACGGAAACATTGGTCATAGCAGATGATACTATTGATGTGGAGATGGTAGTGACGGATTTGCTAGGTCAGGCTGAGCATGGCCCTAATTCACCTGCCGTACTTCTGACCATTAGTGAAGTGCTTGCAAATGCTGTAGAAGACGAAGTAGAAAGACAACTAAAAATATTGCCTACCGCTGAGATAGCGGGACTAGCCTGGAAAGATTATGGCGAGATCATATTGGTAGATAGTTACGAAGAAATGGTAGAAGTGGCCAATGATATTGCGAGCGAACATGTTCAGATCAATACCAAAGATCCACAGTATTTCCTTGATAACATGAATAATTATGGAGCATTGTTTTTGGGCAACAGAACCAATGTGGCTTATGGTGATAAGGCCATTGGAACAAACCACACCTTGCCAACTAAGAAAGCTGGACGATACACAGGAGGATTGTGGGTTGGTAAGTTCATCAAGACCTGCACGTATCAAAAAGTCATTACAGATAAAGCGAGTGCCTTGGTTGGCAGCTATTGCTCCAGACTATGTGAAATCGAAGGATTTGCAGGACACAAAGCGCAGGCGGATCTACGGGTAAGCCGTTACGGTAAATGAAGACATCAATATAAACCATAAACCAAGTTAGCAATGCAATGGGTAATTTAGGATTATTTAATTGGGGGATCATTATAGGGTATTTATTGGCAAACCTCCTTCTTGGATTTGTTTTGTCCAAAAGGGTGTCAACCGCAGAGGATTTCTA
>JBCCIX010000205.1:0-7544 GCA_039028075.1 Bacteroidota bacterium
AATACCCCCACCTTGAAGGCCCCCGACCTGCAAAAACACCAGCATCATCTCGGTAAGCTCGTTCAAATTCGTTGGGAACTGATCGGTATCCCATCCATTTTGATAATCTCCTCGATTGGCATCCATACTTCCGAGCGCTCCCGCATTGGCCGCCACCTGCATTTCGTGCTGCATGGTATGCTGGGCCAAAGTAGCGTGGTTTACTTCCAGATTTAATTTAAAATCCTCGAGTAAATCATACTCTCTTAAGAAACCGAGTACCGTGGCGGCATCAAAGTCATATTGGTGCTTGGTGGGTTCCATGGGTTTCGGTTCAATGAAAAAAGCCCCCTTAAACCCGTTGGAACGCGCATAGTCTTTAGCCATGTGCAAAAAGGTAGCCAAGTGATCCAGCTCCTTTTTCATATCGGTATTAAGCAAAGACATATAACCTTCTCTCCCGCCCCAGAAAACGTAATTTTCCCCTCCTAGTTTTATGGTGGCATCCAGCGCGTTTTTAAGCTGGGCTCCTGCATAAGCCACTACGTTAAAATCCGGATTGGTGGCCGCACCATTCATATATCGGGGATTGGAAAATAAATTTGCGGTACCCCAGAGTAGTTTGATGCCGTGTGCTTTTTGCTTTTCCAGGGCATAGTCCGTGATGGTGTCAAGCCGCCGTTGAGATTCACTCAGCGTGGCGGCCTCCTCCACCAGGTCGTAGTCGTGAAAGCAGTAGTAAGGAATAGTGATTTTCTCAAAAAATTCAAAGGCCGCATCCATCTTGCTTTTGGCCCGTGTGATGGGGTCCTTGCCCGTATTCCAGGGATACACTTTGGTTCCCGGCCCAAAGGGATCATTGCCCTCATTGCAGAAGGTATGCCAGTAAGCCACCGCAAATCGAAAGTGATCTTTCATAGTCTTTCCGCTGACTATTTTGTTTTCGTCGTAATATTTAAATGCCAGTGGGTTAGTAGATTCCTTCCCTTCAAATTGAATTTTTGGAATGTCCTTGAAATACTCCATAACTCTATTTCTCTATTGATTTTTTAAGTTCATCTTTCCATTTCTCGTAAGCCTCGCGCTCCTTTTCGGCCGTTTTGGGCACTGTAGATTCTTGACTTTGGGCTGAGGCTACGGCTTCTTCAAGACTGTGATAACCACCTGCGGCATAAGCAGCGCCCTTTGCCGCTCCAATGGCACCGGTTGTTTCGTACATTTCGATGGATACGCCGGTAAGATTGGCGATGGTCTGGCTGAAAATGGTGGATTGAAAGAGGTTATCATTCCCTACCTTGATCCTGTTAATCGGTACACCCAACTCTTTCAAGATTTCAAAACCATATACGAATGAAAAGGCAACACCTTCCAATGTAGCTCTAACCATCTCTTTCGTAGAGTGCCGGTTAAAGTCAAGACCGATCAGCCGGGCACCCTCATTTTTAAAGTGCAGGATGCGCTCACCTCCGTTGCCGAAAGGTAATACGGTAAGACCATTGGCACCTGGCTCCGCCGTATGGGCAAGCTGTTCCAGCTCAAGATATGATAAATTCGGAGCTACTTGCTCTCTTATCCATCGGTAGGCGATTCCGGTGGCGTTTACACAGAGGAGAACGCCAATCCGCTTTTGTGCTGCGGTATGGTTAACATGGAGAAAAGAGTTCACGCGTTGCGAGTCATCTTTGATCAATTGGTCTGAAACTCCGTAGATTACCCCAGAAGTTCCTCCTGACCCGGCAAAGTCACCTGGCTCCAGGGCACCCAGAGATAAAGCGTTATTGGGCTGATCTCCCGCGCGGTAAAGCAAAGGTGTACCGGCAGGTAAGCCCAATTCCCCTGCTGCTTTAGGGGTCAATTGCCCCTGGGATCCAAAGATGGGAACCAGCGTGGGTAGTATGTGTTTACTAAATCCAAAGTGGTTCAGTAAAAAATCTGCCGGTGCTTCATTTTGAAAATCCCAAAAAATACCTTCACTTAGTCCTGCAGCGGTGGTCACGATCTCTCCCGTCATCTTGAATCCGATGTAATCGCCTGGCAGCATGGCTTTGTCTATCTGACCGTACACTTCGGGTTCGTTTGCCTTGACCCAAGCTAGTTTAGAAGCCGTAAAATTTCCCGGAGCGTTCAGCAAATGATGAAGACACTTTTCTTTTCCCATCTGGCGAAAAGCGACCTCTCCTGTTTGCACAGCACGCCCATCGCACCAGATGATGGACGGACGTAATACCTGCCCATCTTTATTCACCACCACCAAACCATGCATCTGATACGCCAAGCCGATCGAAGTGATCTTAGCGGGATTAACGTGGCTCTTTTTTAACAACAAATGAGACGCTTCTTTCACATGGTTCCACCACACTTCCGGATCTTGCTGCGCCCAACTGGGTTGCGGAGCGTGGATCTCTAGTTCCTGCTCCGGACTTTTTACAGCAGCATTGACTTCATTGCTCTGTACATTAATGAGGGCTGCCTTTATACTTGAACTGCCGATATCAAAGCCGATGGAATACATTTTTCAAGTTACTCAACGATTACTTATAGTCTTTTTGACTATTATAAGTCAAATATAGTCTAAAAGACCATATGTTTGTAGCATGAGAGGGACTATTTTAGAAGATTTGTCGATTGACTGTGTCATCATGGGCTTTGATGAAGTGCTAAAAGTCTTATTGGTTCGGCATAAAGAGGGCATAAGCAAAGGCCTATGGGCACTACCGGGAGGTTTCGTAAGTATCGAAGAATCGCTTGATGAAGCGGCTACTCGGATTCTATCTGCACTAACAGGTATTCAGGATGTTTTTCTTGAACAAACCAAGGCTTTCGGTGCGGTAGATCGCTTTCCTACAAAACGCGTAGTGACGGTAGCCTACACTGCTCTGCTAAATATTCGGGAAACAGCATTGATCCCGGGTTTTACCGCCGATGATGCGAGTTGGTTCAATGTTGCAAAAGTTCCTTCCTTACCTTACGATCATGACCTTATCCTTTCACACACGATCACTACATTAAGAAAAAAAATACGGCAAGAGCCCATTGGTTTTAATATGCTCCCCGAAAATTTTACCGTTTATCAGCTTCAGCAATTGTATGAATCCATCCTCGGTATTACACTAGATAAGCCAAATTTTCGAAGAAAAATAAGTAAGATGAAATTACTGATCGAAACGGGGCAACATGAAAAAAACGTGGCATACCGCGCGGCTAAGTTGTTCAAGTTTGACGAACAGGTGTATAATTCGCTCAAGGAGGAAAAGTTCATTCTTGATTTTTAAAGCCAACCACTATTCCAAACTTAAAGTAACGATCTTTAGCACCATAAACCTTCATTCCTTAGCAAAAAGCGATGTACCGAAAATGAACCACAAGCTTTGTTAATAAACTGAGATAAGGGCAACAGGTGATCTTCAAATCACAAAGGAATACCCCTAATTTCAGGGTAAATTATCGCCATCATAGATTAGTTTATAATTTATACTTACCACCTCTTTTGGTCTCTTTCGCCGGTTCGGTCCTTCTCTTTTCATTTACAGAAAATCCTGGTCGTAGTTAGCGCTTCTACAAGTTTCTGATCATTTTTTCCGCCTATATTATCAAACCAGAGCTGGTTCAGCATTAAAAGATTAGGTTCATGTACATTATGTATGAAAATATCTAAAATCAATTTATATACTATCAAAAATGGTGACACTGGGGCGAGAGGTGCATCAGTGGGTGAATCCCAATATTGGGGAGGTGGATGGCAAGCTCAAACCTTAATTGCCAATCCCATGTCGATCTACCCCGCTTATTCCAAAGTTCGATCCTCCTGGATGGGCCCTGGTCAAGATCCTTTTGCCCTCTCTATAGAAACCGATGAAGGTGTAGTAGGTGAATGTGTCAATTATGGAGGTGGCAAGTTTGCTTGTGCGATTATAAAAGATCATTTTAAGCGGTTCTTAATAGGTCAGGATCCATTTAACATCGAAATGATTTGGGATCAGATGAACAGATCTACATTACCCTATGGACTAGGGGGAGTGACCAACATGGCCATAGCAGGTGTAGATATCGCATTACATGATTTGATTGCCAAATACTTGAATATTCCTGTTTATAAATGGTTAGGAGGAAAAACCAAAGACCATATCCCTTGCTATGTAACAATACACCCAGACAACGCGACAGACTGGAAAGACCGTGGATTTATGGGTGTGAAAATAGCAGCCCCCTGGGGTGTTGAAAGCGGAAAAAGTGGATTGGATAAAATGGAGGATTTGGTTAGTAAACTCCGTTCAGATCTTGGCCACGAAATGGAAATTATGATCGACTGCTATTTATCCTGGGATGTAGAATTTGCTTCGCGCATGGCTGAAAGGCTTAAGATGTATGATATCAAATGGTTTGAAGATCCATTGCAGAACGGTTGGGCTACCCAACAGAACGCTTATCTGAGAGAAAGAATTGCTCCCATTCAACTCGCCACAGGCAATTTGGAATATCATTACAAAGCGTTTTATGAGATAATTAGAAACCAAGCTACTGACATTATACAGCCGGAAATACAGTGGTGTGGTGGGCTTACCGCGGTTAAGCGAATATCAGCGATGGCCAAGCCTTACAATATGCAAGTGATTCCTCATGGTGCATCCGTCTACAATTATCATTTTGTAATGGCTAATACGAATAGTTCCTATGCTGAATTTTTAACCACTGGTATGGGAAAAGAGCTTCATCCCATCTTTGATACCATAAAAGGCGAACCTCTACCGATCGATGGACGCATTACTTTAGATGAAAATAAACCTGGTTTTGGAGTAGTACTAGACAAGGATAAATTAGATCCCTTTTATGAAGATTGACTCCAAAGTGTTAAATGTTGGCGTGATAGGGGCAGGATGGTGGGGTACCTATGCGCATATTCCTGGCATAGTTGCCCATAAACAGGCTGTATTACTTGCTGTGCAAAGCAAAGAAAAAGTTGTGGCCAATCAGGTTGCCCATGATTTTCGTAGCCAACATGCTTTTGACAAATATGAAGATCTGCTTGCAGTGGATGCGCTAGATGCGGTTGTAGTGAGCTCCACGCCTAACCTCCATTTTGAACAAGCCGAACATGCGCTTTCTAAAGGTAAGCACGTATTGATCGAAAAGCCTATGACTTTCACAGTATCTCAGGCATCTCTTCTTTGCAAGCTAGCGGAAGAAAACAAGTTAGAATTAGTATTGAGTAGTCCATGGCACTACACCATTCATGCCAAAAGTGCACGTAAGCTTATAAGCGCAGGCGAATTGGGTAAAATTAAGATGATTTCTATCTTGATGACGAATCCAATCCAGGAGTTACTTAAGGGCATAAATACCACTCCGACTCATGGTATGGATAACGTTTACTTAGAGCCAGGAAAAGGTTCATACAATGACCCGTCTATTGCCGGCGGTGGTCAGATTTATTGTCAAATACCACATCCTGCCGCCTACCTTGGTTTTTTAACAGGTTTGAAACCAACTACAGTTTATGCGAAATTTGACTACGCGGGATCTGTTAATGATATCTATAACGCTCTAACCATCACCCTCAGCAACGGTGCGTTGGTCAATATTGCTAGCACCGCTGCAACTCCACGTAGCGAAAGAAATTATGAAGTACGGGTATTTGGTACGAAAGCTATATTACAAATGGAGCTATGGAAAGGAACGATGACATACATACCGTTTGAGGGAAAGCGAAAAGACTTTATAGCTCTGGAACCACATCAAATTTATCCAGAACAAGCCCCAGTCACCAACTTTATTAACACTTGTCTTGGTGAAGCAAGTAATGAATCAGATGGAAAGTTAGGACTTACAGCTATACAAATCGTGGAGTCCGCAATAAAATCAAACCAGCTGGGTATACCTATTACAATAAGAGAGGATGGATCGCTTTAGGAAACAAATTGCCGTTGTTACCGGAGCAGCGCAGGGTATCGGCTATGCAATTGCTAAAAAGCTTGCTACCGAAGGAGCTAAGGTTTGGTTACTCGATAAGGATGAATACGCCTTAACAGAAAAAGCTGAAAATCTTAGGCAAAAAGGCTTAGCTGCAGAATTTATAGTGATAGATGTCACAAAAGAGAATCAGATAAAAAGAGCTTTCAATGTTATCAGTCATTGCACTATTGTGGTCAATTGTGCGGGAATAGTGGGGCCCAATGGTATAAAAACCGAAGAGGTTTTGCTGATGGACTTTGAAAAGACTTGCCAGATCAATCTAACCGGTTCTTTTTTGATGACCAAGTACGCATTGAAACACATGCTCCCTCATCACTACGGCCGCATATTACTTGTTGCTTCCATCGCTGGAAAAGAAGGAAATGCCGGGATGTGTGCCTACTCCGCTTCCAAGGCCGGGGTAATTGGACTGGTAAAGGCTGCTGGTAAGGAATATGCAGAGTCAGGGGTCACCATCAATGCTCTAGCTCCTGCCACTGTTATGACTTCTATGGTAGAGAAAATGCACCCCGATCAGGTAACCTATATGACGAACAAAATACCAATGAAACGATGTGGCCGTTTGGAAGAAATTGCCAACTTATCCGCTTGGATTGTTTCGGAAGAAGCCTCCTTCAATACCGGCTTTACTTTTGATATGACCGGCGGAAGGGCTGTTTATTAATGCCTAACGTCCTTATGAAGACACTAAGAGGTATAACCTGGGATCACAGCCGTGCACTACCACCGTTGGTAGCAGTTGGTCAACGGTATGAAGAGCTTAATCCCGGGATTCAAATAAAATGGGATAAACGAACACTTCACGAGTTCGGTCATAAGGCTATTGATGAGCTTACCGATCTCTATGATTTGATCGTAATCGATCATCCCTGGGCAGGCTTTTGTTTTGATAGAGACCTGGTGGTTGATCTTCGTTCTCGCATCAAAGCGGAAACTTACCAGGTACTTTCACAAGCATTTGTGGGGAGCGCTTTTCAAAGTTATCTCTACAAAGAAAAATTATTGGCTATTCCGATAGACACCGCCACTCCGGTGCCCAGTTGGCGACCTGACTTACTAGAAAATAATAATATTAAATTACCAGCAACTTGGCATGAGGTGACCGCGCTAGCGGATCGTAAACTCGCCATAATGCCGGGCTTCACGGCGGATCTCTTTTTAAATTGGTTGATGTTATTACATTCGCTTGATGCACGACCCTTTTTATCAAAAACCTCTATAGCGCATGAAGCGGCTGCCAAAAAGGCTATGCATTTATTGAAGCGACTGGCGGAGCCAATGCCGGAGGAAATCTTCGACTGGAATCCCATTAGAGTTGCCGAAATAATGACCCAAGCCGACAAATTCGCCTACTGTCCTTTCGCCTACAGCTACAGCAACTATACCAGACTCTCTTTTTCGTCTAAACCGCTGAAGTATGGAGAGCTAGTAATGTTAAACGATCGACCACTTCGAAGTATTCTAGGCGGTACAGGTCTAGCCATCTCCAAGAAATGTAAAAACAAGGACCATGCACTGAATTTCTCACTTTATTGCTGTAGTAGCATAGTTCAGAAGGGCATTTATACTTACGCAGGTGGACAGCCTGCACATCT
>JBCCIX010000206.1:0-7479 GCA_039028075.1 Bacteroidota bacterium
CCAAGCTAAAGTCATAAAGCGAATGCTGACCTCCCAAGGATTCGAGGGAGGTATGAACGCCAAAAAATACATGAGTATTACCAAAACATCCAAAGCCACGGCCACCAGGGATTTGCAAATACTTTTTGAACAGGGGGTATTCATCCGCTCAGGAGGAGGTAGGAGTGTGAGTTACCAAGTCAACTTACGAGCATCGCGAACCCAAGACGATAAACTTTGGAAGTCTTAGTTAACTCCTTACTTGATCTCCTTAAACAATATTTTAACTTAGATAGAATATGCGAGTATTAATCTTGATTCAATCGATTCTAATTTCTGTTCCCGGAATATCACAAGACGGCACATTCACCAAGTACGAAGGGCGTATTATTAATGCAAAAGACGGTTCAGGATTGCCATATGTTAATATTGCTTTTGAGGGAACGGTCTACGGCACATCTACGAATGAGCAAGGTTATTTTAAATTGAAAAAGCCGGAAAATTTAAAGTTCGATTCAGTTCAAATATCGTGCGTTGGGTTTCTTTCAAAAAAAGTAAAACTTCAAGACATTCAAAGATTGAAGGTTGTAGAATTAAGGGAATCGGTTAAAAACCTAAAAGAAGTAACGATAAAAGCCGAAGAAATAACACCTGAAGAAGTTATAAGGAAGGTAATTGAAAAGATTCCCTCCAACTATATCCAAGGCCCTTATTCTCAACTAAAACTGTATCGGACAAATACTTTTAATTCCGAGTTACAACCTGTAGCTATCGAAGTTTTGAGAGAAGAGTATGATGATAATGGATACAAAACCTCAGCACTTTACCCTTTACGATATCAAGGGTACTTTAAAACTATAATGGGGCGATTATCTGACAATACGTCAAATCACCCATTCAAAAACTTTCAGAGGAGTTTCGCTCCTCCCACCGCAAATTCAGACGTAGTTGATGTCCGAAACAACAACTTTTTATCTATTAGTAATCTAAAAAAATATGAATTTGAGTTTGAGAATAGTACAGTGGATAGCGTAATTGTAATCAAGTTTAGAAATAAGAAACCAAATCACAGAAATAGTGCCGCCCTTGCTCCTACGCATTATTATGGTACTATTTGGATAAATCAATCAGATTATACTATCCTTAAGGTAGGCTCAACAACCATTATGAATAAGAAAAAGGTTTGGAAAGCTGAGAGTTATTCTTCCTTTGAATCAGAAGAGATCTGGTTTAATAAAGAGGTCATTGAATACAGGAAACATGGAAATCATTACCATTTAAACAAACTAGTTAGATGGTCAAATTGGGATCAAAATAAGAACGGATCAACCACAGTCGTCTCGCTTTCTATTGAATTAGGGGAGAAAGACAAAGATGATACTGACTTTACCCCAAGCCAAAAGTATAGCTTGGATAAATGGGAAAAGTTGACCGGAGGGGCTACCCCATATTAACAACCGTAAAAGGATATAACAAATGGGATTATTCAGAAAAGACTCATTTGTAATCAGACTCCTAAAGTCTTGGGAAGTCTATTTCTCTTTGTTCACCCATGATGTCGACCTTGCTAATCTCTGAGTTAGAATTTTAATAGCAAAAAATCAGCTAACTTGACCAAGATTTACCCTAGTTACCCATAATAAGACCTTTATGAGACAGATACTTTCAGTGCTAGGTATTTGCATGATAATTAGTTGTGTGGAAAATACGACTTCATTTGAACCAATTGATTGCTATCCTTCCGACTCTATCCCAAACTCTAACCTTCGCAGAATCTTTAAACCATGCAGGGAATACATCTACACTGCCAAATACTGGGATAGTACACTTAACTTAATATCAAACGAAAAAATATGGATGATGGCCACTGGAAAAGGTTGGGAATATCAGCCAGATCGTCAGGACGAAATAATAATCCAATATGCTTATGATACTAATACAATCGACTACATCAATCAATTTAGCATTAACCCCGAACTTCAACACTGGGAAAAGCAAACAAGCACGGGGGTAATTGAAACTGCGGCAGAAACCTGGATGCACCCTTTCAGGTCAAATCAATATACATTTACAGAAGTCGCACCATTTCCCTCTGTAAGATTTCCGCTTCAAGAAGGAAAAAAATGGTCGTCAAATTTAAATATATATGAAGGCTGGGGTTCTTGGGAAAACTCAACTTTGACCAACACATATTGGATAAATGGTTATGATACTATCACAACGGAATTCGCCCAACTTGGTGCATGGCATATTAATAGCATCACTCAGGCGGAATTCGGATCTTCAACACACGCCTTTTGGTACAATGAAGAGTACGGTTTTGTTAAAATGATAATCAAGAACTACCGAGGACAAATACTTCAGTTCGAACTTAATCATGTGAAGGATCCAATGTAAATGGGATAGTACCAAACTTCCGAAGTTTTAGTTACCCGACTTTTTTCTTAATCTCTTCAAAAGCTTTAGATAATAATTCCAATTGCTCATAAGCATCTTTTCCCATCGCCTGATCCGCCCGATTGGTCATACTGTAGAGATACTCCATTTGATCGATGAGCCTAGGTTGAGGGTAGGTAATGTCCTTTTTTCTTAGCTCGGCCAATACCTTTTCCAATGCCTTTTTTCTATCAATCATTTCAACATCTGATTTTTTTAGCTTCTTCAACTCCTTGTTTAACCGATCTTCCAATTGCCTCGCTTTTGAAAGCAACTCGCCCAGTTCGAGCGCAAATTCGTATTGCTTTTGGATATCCTCAAGGGTAGTATTCGTTGCCGACAGATGAGGGTCTGCTGTGAGTTCAAGCTGCTTTTCTACGACCTCATCTCCAATCGTCAGCCGTACAGTGTAATTACCGGGTACCACGGTAGGACCATTTTTGAATCTTCGATTATCATTTTTATGCCATGGTCCTACGGCAGTCATATCCCATTTAAAACGGTTTAAGCCCTTCTTGTTCGTCAGGCGCTTATCAATAATATAGATTTGGGTATTTAGCCCCATATCTTCAATGACTTCCGTCTTAAGTTTCTGTCCGGTGGTGTCGCTGTAATAGGTATTCACCACTGTACCACTCCCATCTAAGAGATCCAGCTTTAAGCCGGTATTTGATTTTTTATCCAGGTAATAGTCAATCGTCAGACCCGGGGAGGTGTACTGCGGTATTCTTCTCCCCCCAACACGCATGAATACCTGCCGGTTCCTGATTGCTTTACCTGGCACAAACAACTGAGCATTGTCTTTTCGATCCTCAAAAAGCAATATTGTATATATGTCATCAGCTATCCAGAAGCCTCTACCCATCGTAGAAAGTACCAGATCCCCACGATGAATCTTTAGATCGGTTACCGGAGTCACCGGAAGATTCTGCTGAAACGACTGCCATTGTTTCCCATCATCAAAAGATACAAATACTCCCCTCTCCGTACCCGCAAACAAAAGGCCTTCTTTTTCAGGGTGCTCCCGGACCACACGAGTGGGGATATCTCCGGCAATACCATTGGTTCCATTTGTCAACAAAGCCCAGGTTTTACCATAGTCAGTGGTTTTATAGATGTATGGTTTTGTATCACCTAGTTGATAGCGCAGCACAGCGATGTATGCCTTTGCTGGATTATGGGGGGAAGGTTCCACAGCATCTACCCTCCCTCCGGCAGGTAGTTTCTTTGGTGTTACATTGCTCCAGCTCTCTCCATTATCTTGGGTCACATATACGGGCCCGTCATTGGCACCGGTCCAGATCACTCCGGGTTTCACGGGTGACTCCCGGATCGAATAAAGTGTACTGTAGTACTCTTCTCCGGTAATATCTCGAGTGATTGGACTCCCTGAAATCACCTGCTTATTTGCCTCAAAAGCAGTCAAATCAGGTGAGATGGTTTCCCAGGTTTTCCCGTCATCTCTAGTACGATGTACAAATTGCGAACCATGATAAACCACATTAGGATTATGCGGTGAAACGTGGATAGGCGCCACTCGCTGAAAACGATGTTTCAAATCTTTTGGATTATGGCCGTATAAATTAGCAGCGCCCACGTAATAGGCCTTTTCCGTGCCCGTTAATTTATTAAATACTCCAAATCTACCTTTACAATTCGCATAGACGACATTGTGGTTTCCCGGCTTAGGTACCGCCGGGCCGGTCTCACATCCACCGGTATTCATAATCCACCCTACATTTGAGGCCTGGATCGTTCCCGGAGGATTGCTGGGAACCGCCAAAGTGCTATAATTATCCTGCATACCTCCGTACAGCCAGTAAGGATATTGATCATCTACCTCCACCTGATAGATCTCGGCTGTAGGCTGGTTGAATTGGGTAGACCAGGTTTTACCTCCGTTGTGGGTTACATTGGCACCACCGTCATTGGATTGGATGAAAAGGTCCGGATCATCAGGATTGATCCACATGGCATGATTGTCTCCATGCGGAGAAGACATTCTCGACCATTTTTTGCCACCATCTTCAGATTTATAGTATCCGGTCGCCATGACATATACCCTTTGAGAGTTTTTGGGATCAACTTCGATGTTTGTGTAGTAAAAAGGTCGGGTTCTTAGTCCCTTATGGTTTGAGATTAACTTAAACGATTTACCCTGATTTAGCGACTTGTAAACACCTCCCAAACTGTCCGGGGCTTCAACTAACGCATATATGATTTTGGTATCTGCCGCAGAAATGGCCAAGTCAATTTTACCAATCAACTCCTTAGGTAATCCCGAGGTTATTTTTGACCAATTCTTGCCCCCGTTCACCGATTTATAAATTCCACCCTCTTCCGCAGGTCCTCCGCTTATAATGGTCCAAGGTTTACGCTCTGCTTTCCAGGCCGTGGCAAAAACCGTTTCCGGGTTTCCGGGAAGTAATACCAGATCACTAAATCCTACTTTTTCTGAATGATATAGCACCTTTTCCCAGGTTAATCCTCCATCGGTAGTTTTGTAAACACCTCGTTCCTCGTTGGACTGGAAAGCTTTACCAATAGCAGCGACATAGACCACATTATGATTTTCAGGATGTATTTCTACCGCACCGATCTGCCCGACATGCTCTAATCCTACATGGTCCCAGGTTTTCCCGCCATCTACTGACTTATATACTCCATTTCCTTCGATCACATTACTACGTAGTCCATCAGATCCGGTACCAACGTATACTATATTAGGATCATTCTGATCTACCGCAATAGCTCCAATCGATGGGGTGTCAAAAAATGTGTCGGACACATTATTCCAGGTAGTTCCATAATCTGTTGATTTCCAAACCCCGGAACCGGTATAGCCCACATAAAAAGTGCTTGATTCTGCTTTTGTACCGGCTACCGCAGTAGCTCTACCTCCACGTAACGGACCAACGTTTCGGTATTTGAAGATTGAAAAATCCTGAGCAAAAAGCGTAAATGGCAAAAAAATAGCGATGATTAGAGGCGTAGTTTTGAAGAGCATATGCATTTCATTATTTTAATTGGAAGTTATGAGATTAAACTATCTGCTCTACACCAGGGCTGATTTATTATTTGAGTGGTAGATCTTATCCTAAAAATAATCAGTTGGAAAAGAGTAACGCTATTGACATATCTCGCTCCCATTCTACCATCTTTTCATCCCATCGGAAGCCCAAGGTTGTATCTATGATGTTAGAAAAAGAAAGAATTGAATTCGTGAAAAAATCTCATTCTTGCGATAAAAGCAAGTTAAGACTTATGCCAGTTACCTTCACGCTATGAAGGTTAAGTCAGAAGTTCCGAATTTCTGATTTGGAATTAATCATCTTCGTTGGTTTTTTTAAGACATCCTTGAGTACTCTCTAGTTAACTTTTCCTCTTTATCAACAGGTAGCTTCACGCGATGCGTAAAACGAAACTCGTTTTCTTACAGCAACTAATTATTGCGCAATTTGCCGATTTCGTCAGAAACTCAGCTTTAGATGGCATGTCTTTTGCTCTTTCGTGAGTCTTTACTATGCGTACTTGGGTAATCGCCATAAAATACATATTCAGAGATTGCATCATTTACAATCTCATATTCACTTTTTTTGGAGTCTACCTTTTCATTGAACATGCTGACCGCAGCTACGCGTACATTTTTTGGCTTAAGGTTTTAGGCTATCTCTTCACCTTAACCCTATATTACTGGTACAAAAAAAAGCACTTGTACTTTTATCACAATCTGGGTCTGAATAAACGAAGACTTATTTTGATTACGATAACGGTAGATGCAATGCTTGCAGGTTTGATTTTGATACTCTTAAAAACCTTTATCTTACGTTGAATTCGTTGGTTGTAGATAGTGTCGAATTATCATTTGGAGGACGATCGATCTTATCCAATGTATATTTGAAATGTGAGCCTGGAGATGTCATTGGCTTACTGGGAAGAAATGGATCGGGCAAATCCAGCCTCTTAAAGATCATATTCGGAGCACTTAAAGGAACCCACCAATCAGTGAGGTACAATGGTAAATACACAGAGCAGCTGTACCGTCTTAAGCAGGCCATCCATTTTGTGCCCCAAGAGGGACTTTTTATGAACTACCTGACCCTTGAAGACCTGGTCAAAATATTTCGCCTGGAATCCTGTATAGATTACCACACCATACTTTCAGAACTGCGGGCAAGTAGAACCGAAAAGATCGGTAATCTTTCCGGTGGAATGAAAAAGTTCATTGAGGTCTTAACCATCTTATATACCGAGGGCAGCTACGTTCTATTGGATGAACCCTTTTCTTACTTATCCCCGGTTCTGGTAGAAAAGCTAATCCCCCATATCAAAAAACAATCCGAAAAAAAGGGAATTATATTGACCGACCATCAGTATGAATGGGTTTGGTCGGTAGCTAACAAACATTATGTTCTCTATGAAGGCAGCTTGAAAGCAATATACGAATCAGATGAACTGGAACGTTTCGGATACCTTGCTAAATAACAGTTTTTTGTTCAGGGAGAATACTCAAAGCAACAATGACGACATCGGGGTCTGAGAAATCCTACTTTTTTACCGACAAAAAAGCGTTTATAACGCTACTCAAAACGATCAGAAAACCAGGCTAGATGGGTCAGCGCTACTTTACGATTAAGGATTACTGGCATCGCCATTGAAAGATTTCTATACTACCATAAATAAGCTCCTTGGTTGACCAGAACATCCCAAAAGAAAGGTACAGGTATTGTTTTAACCAAAAAGTGCTCCCGCAAAGGTGGCCGTCATCATAGTAGCTAAGCTAGCGGCCAGTAGAGCTCTAAATCCGAGCTTAGAAAGGTCACTTTGACGACTGGGTGCCATCCCTCCTATACCTCCAATCTGAATAGCAATAGAACTGAAATTCGCAAAACCGCAAAGCGCATAAGTAGAAATGACAATGGCCTTTTCACTCAATACTTCGGCTTGTTTAAAATCAGACAGGCTTAGGTAGGCAACGAATTCGTTAATAACCATCTTCTGTCCCAGCAGACTCCCTACGCGAAGTGCTTCGTGCCAATCCACACCGATCAAAAATGCAAATAC
>JBCCIX010000207.1:0-7448 GCA_039028075.1 Bacteroidota bacterium
ACATGCTCTAATCCTTTAGCTATGTCTAATACCGGATCACTGACCCCAAGTTTTTCCAACACATCATCGGCTGCCTTTTTTATGATTTTAGCTCGAGGATCGAAATTCTTATAAACACGATGCCCAAAACCCATTAGTCTGAATGGATCGTTTTTGTCTTTGGCTTTAGTCATCCACTTATCAGTATCCCCACCGTCATTTCTGATGCCTTCTAACATTTCGATTACGGCTGAGTTAGCGCCTCCGTGCAAGGGTCCCCAAAGGGCGTTCATGCCAGCAGACATGGACGCGTATAAACTTGCTTGACTCGAACCTACGATTCTTACGGTGGAGGTCGAGCAATTCTGCTCGTGATCAGCATGCAAAATCAATAGTTTATCCAGTGCGTCTGCCACTACTGGATCTACCTCATAGTCTGCGGCAGGTAGGGCAAACATCATTTTCAAGAAGTTGGAACAGTAGTCTAGGTTATTATCAGGATAGTTGACAGGATGGCCCACCTCATTTTTATACGCCCAGGCCGCGAAGGTGGGCATCTTTGCGATAATCCTTATGATGCTCAAATTAACAGCTTCGCTGGATCTATTAGGGTCAAGTGATTCCGGATAAAATGCAGTTAAAGCCGTCACTAACGAAGACAATACACCCATAGGGTGCGAATTCGAAGGAAAACCCTCCAATATTTTTTTAATGTCCTCATGAACCAGTGTATGATACTTAACCTCGTTTTCAAAGGTATTTAACTCTTCTTGATTCGGTAACTCCCCATATATGAGTAAGTAGGCTACCTCTATGAAACTTGATTTCTCAGCTAATTCCTCAATAGAATAGCCACGATAGCGTAGGATGCCCTTTTCACCATCTAGAAATGTAATTGCGCTCTTTGTGGAACCAGTATTTTTAAATCCCGGATCAATGGTAATCACTCCGGTTTCACTCCGCAATTTGGCAATATCAAAAGCCTGTTCATGTTCAGAGCCTTCAACAAGGGGAAGATGGTAGGTTTGACCGTCAATTTTTAATTCCGCGGAATTAGACATACGAATAAATTATCTATGGTGAAACAAAAGTTTGTGAATTTAGCTAATAAGCATCGCTTCTAAAAACATCAGGGAAATCTAATTGTTCCCCAAGATCAATGGAAGGCCATCATCTCCGCTACCCACTACCACGACTTTACTGTTCGGAGATTTTGATAATTCCAAAGTAGCTTCAATTCCCCGCATCTTTAATAATTCTGGAGTCAAACTGCTGTTAATTATTTTGTTAGCAACCGCTTCACCGTCAGCGGCTATTCGCTTTCGCTCAGCTTCACTTTTTTCTTTGTCAAGTCTAAATTGATAAGCGAGCGCCTCTTGCTCTTGTTTGAGTTTATTCTCAATGGCCGATTTAATCTGCTCGGGTAGGTTAATAGACCGTATTAAAAGGGCTTGCATCTCTATATTATTGTCCTTCAATGTATTTTCCGTTTCAGTTTTAATCGCCGTTTCAACTTCACCTCTTTTCGTCGAGTAGATTTCTTCTGCGCTAAATCTCCCCATTACCTGCCGTACTGCTGAACGTACCTCAGGCACCACGAGTTTGTTAACGTAGTTGGTACCGAAATTTTCATGTAAGAAGCCAATTTCATCGTAGATAGGATTAAATCTAACGGTTACGTCAACGTTAATCGATAGGCCGTTTTTATCCAGGACATCCATTTTCTCTTCAGCTGTGTTTTCCTGTACGTCATACACATAGAGATCATTCCAAGGCGCTTTCCACCCAAAACCCTGGGCAAGTACGTTATCCTTGTCAAGACCACCCTGGAATTTCTTAAAAATCACAGCCCTTTCTCCGGCCTTAATGGTAAAAAAGATACTGGACGACAGTCCAAAAATTACGATCAACGCTACCGCGGCGATGATGATCAACGGCAAAAATTTTCTATTATCCATATTTTAGTCTTTATTTATTCTCAATAACAGAGGAGGAAGAACAAAGTCGCTTGACCTTCTCAAAATCTTCATAATATCCTAGATTTCCAGCTACGTCCCAATCTTCGCAAGCCCCGGCCTTATTCCCCATGGCATATTTACAGTTACCTCTTTCGGAAAAGTAATAACCGTCCTCATTATTCAAAACAATTGCAGTGTTGTAATCTTCCAGGGCTTTTTCATATTTTTTAGCTGCCTGATAGCTCAAGGCTCTAAAAAAATAACTATCGGCATTTTGATAATTTTTTATGATGGCAACATTGTACATGTAGACCGCAGAATCATAAAAACCGAGATCATAATATACATTTCCCTTGTAAAAATAATAACCATAAAAATCGGGTGTAGTCTCAATGAGTTTTGTAGCTGATTGTAATGCCTTTTTATACTGCTTAGCTTCATAAAGAGCCACAAATTTATAGTAGTGATATTTTTCTTCAATGGGTTTGAGTTTGACTGCCATATCATAATCTTCAACGGCTCCATCAAAATCACCCAGTTCATATTTCATTTTACCTCGAAGTATATAGGAATAAGCGGTAGTATCGGTAGGATTGTTTATTATGTATTGTGAGAAATTGCTCAATGCATTTTCTAGCTCTCCCATATTGCGGTATGCAAAGCCTTTGTACATCCAAATAATGTGTAGACTGGGGTCTAATTCAAACGCCCTGTCAAAATCATAAAGCGCACTCTGATATTTTCCGATTTTAAAATAACTGATACCCCTGTGGAAGTAAGCATCTTTATACATTGAGTCTAATTGAATGCTTTGCGAAAGAAGTTCTGCGGCTTTACCGTTGTCTATCGAGAGATAATAATATCCCTTGTGAAATAGTCTTTTAGCCTCCTCGGATACCTGTCCTACAACCGGAAGGCATACTATTACGTACACCACTACAACGGTTAGAATTCGCATCAAAATAATAAAAAGGAATTAATAAAAATAAAACTCAATAGAATGAATTATTTTTTGTATCATGCGAAATTCTGAAAAAGATAGTTTTTTTACTCTAACAGAGATCCACTTATACTTGTCAAAGTTCAAAACTATTTGAAAATAGAGAAGTATGGAACGATTTGGTGGTTTATTTGTTATTACATATTAGGAATTTAAAAAGCATTTTAGAGGTTAATAAGAAGAATGAGACAACTTAAGATTACACAATCTATTACAAACAGGGACAGCAGGACTCTGGAGAAGTACTTTAATGAAATTTCAAAAGATGAATTGTTAACTCCGGAGGAAGAGGTGGATCTAGCGCAGCGCATTCGAGAAGGGGATGAAGCGGCATTGGAGAAGCTTGTGAAGGCGAATTTGAGGTTTGTAGTTTCCGTGGCAAAGCAGTATCACTACTCGAATAAAATTCCGCTGAACGATTTGATCAATGAAGGTAACCTTGGCTTGGTAAAAGCAGCTAAGCGATTTGATGAAAAACGAGGATTTAAATTTATTTCGTACGCTGTTTGGTGGATAAGACAATCTATTATTCAGGCGCTCGCTGAACATTCAAGAATTGTACGAATACCTTCGAACAAAATAGGGGCTCTTTCCAAAATTGATCAAGCCTCGTCTGTTCTTGAGCAGAAATTTGAGCGGGAGCCCACCGATGATGAATTGGCTGAGCTTTTGGAAATGACTGTTGATGAAGTAAGAACGACTGTTAGGTCTCAAACTAAGCAAGTTTCGATAGACAAACCTTTTTCTGAAGACGAAGGTAGTTCACTCTTAGATGTTATGGAAGACGAGGACAGTAATGAGGTCAATGATATCGTATATAAAGATTCGTTAAGAAGAGAGGTGAGCAGATTGTTGTCTACCTTAACGGAACGGGAGAGGACAGTAGTTAATCAGTATTTTGGGCTAAGCGAAAGCTCTAGCCTTTCCTTAGAGGATATCGGCGAAAATCTTGGTCTTACCAGGGAACGTGTAAGACAAATTAAAGAGAAAGCGCTTAGGAAACTTTCTAAAAATCCTAAGAATGAATTGCTAATACCTTATTTGGCAAATTAATATCTGACTTGAGGAGTGCTGATCAAGTACTCCTTATTTCATTTAATCTATTTATATGTGTTTGAAGCTCCCTACGGAGCTTCATTTGTTTTTCCAAAGAGTCCTTTTTGAGTTCTTCGTATTCTTCACTAAGCCTCTTCCATTCTCCTACTTTTTGTTTCGCCACGATCTGACTGTTTTTAAAGCGTGAGAAAAGAAATATCAACCCAATAATTAGCATTCCGATGATTGAAAAACTTATGGCAATATACGCCTCTTTAAAAAGATCTATTCCTAGTACAGATATATGAGTTGTGTCATGTTGTAATGAGGCGATCTCAACATCTTTTTCTTGAATAACCTGACCTTGATTAGAGATTTTGGCACTGTGAAGCTCAATTTTAGTATTGGCATCTTGTACTTGGTTTTTCAATTGAACGACTGAATCTGAAACCACGGACCAAAATGTATTAAGCTCGCTTTGCTTAATTACTTTATATATTTTAAAAGTCTCGGCATCATCTTTCAACTGGCTAAATTGCTCATTAAGCGTTTGAGCGAAGCTTATGGATGGTATCAATAAAAAAAACTGAAGAAAGACCTTTTTCATGAGGGTATGGCTTTTTTGGTGAAGATAAAACTACATTTCAAATCTTCCGGCCTATTTCTTCCGAAACAAGTGAATTTCGATCAATAGTTGTTTTAGAAGTTGTTTGCGCTATTTCTTCTGGAATCCGTAAGTAGGTATGATTTTTATGACTTTTGTCAATTAGTGCTTTGACTTCCATCATCAAAGTAGGTTTGGTATAGAGTTAGGTTTGCCTAAAAGCTAAACCAGCGATGTTAGATATTCTAGTCCCTGTTGATTTTTCTAAAGAAGCAAGATACGCACTAAATTTTGCGTTGGGCATTACTAAATCTAATGAGGCGAGTATTCTTGCCTTCCATGTCGTCGATTATCCTACAGGAGCTACCGTAGATCCTATAGGTATGGCTGTTCCTACTCCCTACGACCCGGATTTTATCGAACTTTTGAAAAAAAATGCCGGAAAACAGATGGAGTATTTCTTGGCTGAATTTGATGGTGAAATCGAATCTGAAATCTCTGTAGGTAATCCTTACTTGGATATTTCAGACAAAATTTCAGAGTTGGATGTGGATCTTGTTATCATGGGAACGAAAGGATCAACAGGGCTAAAGGAATTTTTTATAGGTTCCAATGCCGAAAAAATTGTTAGAACTGCAGAATGTCCGGTGATCACCCTTTCTCAATCAACTACTACGGATGATATCACGGATATTGTGTTTGCCACCAACCTGGTTGATGTTTCTGAAGAGATTATGACCCAAGTCAAACGACTTCAAGATATGTTTCAGGCCAAACTTCATTTGGTAAGGATTAACACGCCAAATAGTTTTGAAAGGGATCAAGTGATCGAAAACGGATTGGAAAAAGTTGCCAAAAGATACCTTCTTACTAACTATACTATTAATATATACAACGATATCTATCAAGATCAGGGTATCTTGTCTTTTGCGGCTAAGATGGATGCCAGTCTTATCGCTATGGGTACTCACGGTAGAACAGGATTAAGACACCTGCTTTCGGGTAGTGTGGCAGAGGATGTTGTGAACCAGGCCCAAAGACCTATCTGGACGTATCACATTCCTAAGGACTAGTATTTTATGTCAGTTGTAATTGAGAATCAGATACTAACCTCATGCTATCACTGCGGTGATCCATGTGAATCTGAATCTATTAGGTACGAGGATAAAGACTTCTGCTGCGGGGGTTGCCAGGCTGTTTATGAGCTTTTTCAAGAAACAGACTTAGGTGCTATCTATGATCGGAGGCAGGAGTTTGTGAAGTCCATAAATCGGTTTGATTTTTTAGAAAGCGAAGACATATCCAACAAACTTCTAGATTTTCAATCCGCCACACATAACCGGGTTAAATTGTTTTTACCTGCAATTCACTGTAGCTCGTGTATTTATCTTTTGGAAAATTTACATCGCCTGGACAAAGCGGTAATTAGGGTAACTGTAAATTTTGTTAAAAAAGAAGCCGATATCTTATATCAACCTGATGCTCTTTCATTGAAAGATGTTGCGGTTTTACTGGCCTCCGTTGGCTACGCCCCCAACTTCACAAAAAGTGGAAAAGAAAGCGATAAGAATACGAGAGGCGATAATGGCCTATCGATCAAGCTGGGTGTAGCTGCATTCTGTTTTGGCAATATTATGCTATTAAGCTTTCCTGAATACCTGGGCTTTGAAAGTACCCTCGATGAAAAGTACAGCGTATTTTTCTCTTACTTAAATATTATTTTGGCGCTTCCGATACTTTTTTTTGCATCACGGGATTACTTTGTATCGGCATTGACAGGGCTTCAAAAGCGGTTTGTGAATATTGATGTTCCCATTGCCCTGGGTATCATTACGTTATTTTTTCGAAGTACCTATGAGGTGTTGTCGCTTACAGGACCTGGTTACTTTGATTCCTTGGCGGGACTTGTATTTTTTCTATTGATCGGCAAATGGTTCCAAAGCAAGACCTATCAAAACCTGTCATTTGAACGTGATTATAAGTCGTATTTTCCCTTGGCTTCTCTTAGACTCGTAGGTCAAAAGGAAATATCAACACCAATTGATCAATTGGATAAAGGTGACCTAGTTATTACCCGAAATGGCGAGATCATTCCGGCTGATGGGATGCTTATGGAAGGAGAAGCAAGAATTGACTACAGTTTTGTCACCGGAGAATCGCGACCTATTAAAGTAAAAAAGGGAGAAATGCTTTATGCCGGTGGTAGACAGCTAGGTCAACGAATTAAAACCACATTGTTGAAAAAGAGTTCACAAAGCTACCTCACTAATTTATGGAATAGTCAGGTGTTCAAAACAGAAACCGATGGATATGCCAAGCTTCTGGTAAACAAAGTAAGTAAATACTTTACCGCTGTCGTTTTATCTATTGCGCTACTTTCATTTGGATACTGGTTCTTGATGGATAAAACCGTGATGTGGCAAGCATTTACAGCGGTTTTGATTGTAGCTTGCCCTTGTGCACTTGCCTTATCAGCGCCGTTTACTAATGGCAATATGTTAAGGTGGATGGGTAAGGCAAAACTTTACCTGAAGGGAGCAGATGTCATAGAATCTTTAGCGCAAATAGACACCCTAGTTTTCGATAAAACGGGTACCCTTACTACGACGAGTGACACGAAAATCGATTACCGTGGAGAAGGGTTATCGGAGTTAGATTTTGCTGTTTTAAAGGCCATGACCGGCAATTCTACGCATCCTATAAGTCAAAAAATTCACAACTTTCTGTCATCCGATACTCATCTTGTTTTAGATCATTTCAAGGAATTACCTGGAAAAGGTCTTGTTGCCATTTACAACGAAGTGGAGTATAAGCTCGGTTCTAACAAATGGCTGGGTAATGGAAAAGAGATTAAATCAGAAAATGGGAATGT
>JBCCIX010000208.1:0-7440 GCA_039028075.1 Bacteroidota bacterium
GAATGATATTCTAGTTTCAGTAGAGCTTGTTCGATCTGCGGGAGTCTGTGACAAAACGAATTGCTTTCAGCTATCAATGACAGTTCCCGGAGGTGCTTTTTACTATACGATTAATAACTACTCAGTCTGGCAAAAAAAGAAGATGAGGAGTCCTACCATAAAGGTAGAGCTTATGCAATAAGGTGGATGCTGGATCTCTATTCCTTCAATACTTTCACAGGATCGATACGGGATAGCCTTCTGAAGTGCCATAGGAGAGGTAAGTAAACCCCGAGTGAAACAATCAACATCGTCACTAGAAAAAAGGATGCATTTAATTTTATATGATAAACATAGAAATTGGAGAACATAAGGTTGACCAGGTAGGCTCCCAACAAACTGCCCAGGATGGTAGCTACAAAAAGGATCTTGCTGTGAGTTGAGAATACATAAAAGAGTGTTTTCTTATTGATACCAAGAACTTTACGGATACCCATTTCTTTCGTGCGGCTTGCGATCTTTAGAGCTATGATACCGTAGAGACCAGCCAATGATAGTACTAATGCAATAAAGGCTAAGAATCGCATAACTTTATTGTGCCCTTCAATAAATCGGAAATATGGATCAAAAATCTGGTTCTGAACCACCAGCATCAAAGGTCTGTCAACGTTAACCTCCTTCCAGATTTTTTCTATTTTTGACCTTAGCACATTCGGGTCAGAAGTCGTTTTATCAGTAAGTATTTGTTTGCAGTTTCATTAATAGTCAAAATAGTGGGCTGTATTGGGGCATTAAAGTTTGAATAGTGGAAGTCTTTAACAATTCTGGAGACCTCTGTTTGGCTCCGGTATTTTTTAACTGCAGAAAAGAAAGTAGTTAAAGAAGCCGAAAGAAAAATGGGAATAGCTGTAAAAAGGAATTAACTTTTTGGGATATGATAAGCGATGTAGGCCTTTTGTTAAAAAAAACATAAGAAACCAGCTACAGTGACGTGCGTGATGTTCCTTGCCAGCCAGTCCATGTTTTCTACCGCGTGGATATTGGCATGGTGTAAACCCTGTTCCGTGAACTCCTTCTTGAGCCCTCTCTGGTAGTGGTCGTAGGCTTCTTCTAACGGCCAGGGAAAATCAAAAGAAGGATATGCCATTCTTGTTAGTTGATGCCGGTTTTACCCAAATGAATTAAATCGGCCAGAGGCCTACGTGGTAGCCGTCACTCGCCACAGGCAAGCGACAGTTTTCTTTTTCAAAAGCTCGAGCCATTGATGGATCGTTCCTGAATAACAAAGCCCCAGCTTGTGGCTGAGGCTTGTCTCTTGTCGGGATGACTGGATTCGAACCAGCGGCCCCCACTACCCTAAAGTGGTGCGCTAACCGGACTGCGCCACATCCCGAGTTAATTGTTTGAATATTCCCTAAATTAGAATTATTCATCAACTCAATATCATTTTCGTTTTGCGGCTTCATCCGGCTAGCCGGGCTGCCTGTGTCCCTGAGTATAACGGAGGCAGGCGCCACATCCCGAAAAGAAGGCAAACTTAAAAAATTATTGCTTTAACCGTCTATTGAAAAAGAGCAATAATTTTTTCTCACGTTTTGATGTTTATACATATTACATAGTATTGCCACTTACTTGAAATTCAATGAGGAAATCCCTGTGTTTAGTCGCGTTAAGTGCACTGAGCCTTGCCGGCTACAGTCAGGCAGGCTTAGTGAAGCGTGCGCTAAACCAGCTTTCGGAGAGAGAATACTCTAAGGTGGAGGAGACGATCTCCAAAATACAGAAAAAAGATACGTCATACGCCGGATTATACTACACAAAAGCCCAGCTGTATATAGACGATCGGTTTAACCAATTTCATATTGATTCTGCTCATTTTTTCTTCCGCAAAGGAAAGCAATTGACCGAACGTACCGAAGCTAAAGATATAGCCAAGTTAGCCAAAGCAGGGATGGACTCTTTGGCTATAATGCACTTGTCAGACTTAATAGATAGTGCCGCTTTTGATCGGGCCCAGGCCCAAAATACGGAAGACGGCTATATTTTCTTTTTAAAGAACTATCCCGCCACCATTTACCAGGAAAAAGCCATACGCTTGAGAGATGCACGTGCTTTTGAAAATGCCTCAGAACGCGGCACCTATCAGGCGTATCAGGATTTTATGGAGGCTTACCCGGAGTCTGCACAGTTTAGGGAGGCGGAGAAACGGTACGAACGGCTTTATTTTGAAAAAAGTACGGCTGACGGCAAACTCAGCAGCTTTAAAAAGTTCTTACAAAAGCATCCTACCACGCCTTACCGTGAAGAGCTGGAATGGAGAATATTTCAGGTTATGACCGCGGATCATCTGGTTCAAAGCTACAAGGCGTTCGTCCGACGGTATCCGTCCAGCAAATTTGCCCCAATGGCCGAGCAGTTTGGATATCATGTGGCTAAGGAAAATGGGCTACCATTTACGTCGCTGTATTTTGCCGATTCTTTAAGCAGGCTCGATCAATATCCGGCTGAACTCCTTTTCTACCTACAGGGGAGAAAGTACGGTTTAATGAGCACGGAAGGAGAAGTGATTACCCCAGCCCAATACACGAACCTGGACCGGTACTACGTGTGCGACGGACTGGATCAGGATGTATTTCTTGCCGGGAAATCGCTTTACTCCCTGAATGGTGCTAAAATCGCTGCCGACGTGGAGTCTTTTCAAGACCTCGGGGCGGGTCTAATTAAGGTCAAAAGACGTCACGGATTTCAATTGTTTCATAAATCCGGCCATCTACTGCAAAAAGAAAGCTATGAAGATATTGAACTGCTGCTAGGGCAGTTTTTGGCCTTGAAATCCAGGGGAAAATGGGACCTGGTTACCGTGTCCGGTATACGGCTCACGTCTTCAAAAGTGGACGACATAAACGCACCGGGTAAGTTCGTTCTGTTGGAGAAGCAGGGTCGTTGGGACGTCAAAGTAGCTCAACAATTGACCGAATCGGCGGATAATCAGAAGATGAACCTTCAATTTATATTCGACGATTATGAGTTATTGGAAAATGACGCTATTTGGTTAAAATCCGCGTCCGGTGAAGTGGTCCTCGATCCGCAATTGAACGAGTTGATACCCTATAAAAAGCAAGAAATAGGCTTTCTGCCGTTTGGGTATTCAGTCAAAACACAGAATGGATTTCAGCTTTTTAGTACTTCATTTGAAATAATCAGTGAGCAGACGAGCGGCAACATAACGCATAATCAAAATTACATAGTGCTTGAATCCGATAGTCTTTCCACGCTGATTGGAACCAAACATTACGCAGAGATTGCTCAATTTGATAGCATAGAGCTTTTCGGCAGTCAGTTCGCCCTCGGGTATTCACCAGATACTGTGATTATTTACGGTCCTGATACGGCAAAATTGACCGTTCCACTTCCCGCGGAATTTGAACTGATAAAGTCTACTGGTTCCAAAGAGTTTATTTTGCTCAAAGCAAATGACGATACTTTTATTGTGGATGAGCAGATCGCCACCATTAAGGTTAATGGTTATAAGGCTTTCGCCGCTACAGGTAGGTTTGTAGTCGTAGAGAAAGATGGGAAAAAGGGTGTGATCGCCAATAACGAACGGGTACTATCCGCTAAGTATGATGCCATTGTTCAACAAAATGACGGTTTGACCCTGCTCCGTGACGGTAAATTTGGACTACATTCAAGCAGGTACGGTTTTACGGTGGCACCTCATTATGACCGACGCATTAATGGATATGGTGAGCTTTTGTTTACAGGTGTAAAGAAGGGCATATACACGTTTATCGACAGCGCAGGTAAGGAACTATCAAGGCTGAATAATGCCGAGTCTGTTGAATATTGGCAGGATTCATTGGCATTAGTGAAGACAGATGGGGTTTGGAAATTTTACGATATTTACCAGGATCAATGGCAAGACCAGACCATTAAGTCCTTTACCGATATCAACTCGAAGGTGGGTGAGCGTCGAATCATTGCGCTGGGTGCCGAAGGCTATGGCGTTGTAAGCAGCACATACGGAGAGGTTATCCCGCTTTCCTTTAACGATATCGTGTCGCTCGGCCCACCGGAAAATCCAGTATACTTTACGGAAAAACATATCGCTGAAGCAGAATTTTATGTGGTCATTTACTATGATCATCAAGGCCAAATCATTCGGAAACAAGCTTTTGAAGCTTCAGACTATGATTTAATCTATTGTGATAGGTGACTTATATTAGCGCTGTCGGAGTCAGCTGATTGACCTCAATCCTTCCGGAATACTGTTATGTTTTTGCCAATAAAAGATTAAACTTGAAGCACAACCATGTCTAAAGCCGAGGAATTTAGTAACCGTTGGGGAATAGTACTGGCCTCTTTAGGCATGGCTATCGGTGCGGGAAACCTTTGGCGTTTTCCCCGGCTAGCCGGGCAGTATGGGGGTGCCTTTTTGATCCTTTGGATATTCTTTCTACTCGTCTGGTCCCTTCCTCTGATGATGGCCGAGTTTTCTATCGGTAAGAAGTACAAGCTCGGCGTGATCGGCGCCTATTCTAGTCTGGCCGGTAAACGCATGAGCTGGGGAGGATTTTTCATTACCGCCTGTACCTTGGGCATTGCCTTTTACTACGCAGTAGTTACTGGGTGGGCCTTGCGCTATCTAGGTCTTGCTTTAGAGAACCTTGGGGCCTATCTGGGAGGAGAAGCTACCCTATCAGACCGTTTAGAAGAGAACACTGAATATCTTAATGAGTATTGGGCGGGCATTTCCAATGGGAGTTTGTTGACCATTATCCTATACGTCATTTCTGTAATCATAGGCATTTTCGTACTGACTAGGGGAATACAAAAGGGATTGGAAAAGGCGAATAAACTACTGATCCCGAGTTTGTTCATACTACTGATTATCATTACGGTTTTATCGCTTTCCATGGAGAATGGGTTTCAGGGATTGGAATATATGTTTTCCATTGACACTGACCATTTTTCGAACGCTACCATTTGGATCGAAGCGTTGTCGCAGTCGGCCTGGTCCACCGGGGCGGGTTGGGGTTTGATCATGACCATTTCCTCGTATTCCAGGAAAAAAGAAGATGTGGTACTGAACACTTTTATCGGGGGATTTGGGAACAATACAGCCTCTTTAATGGCCGCTATGGCAATTCTTCCCGCGGTATTTGCTCTATCTGCCAATGAAACGGAAGCGATCTCCTTCCTTCAAAGTGGCAACCAGGCTTTGACCTTTACCATCATCCCCAAGCTGTTTTCTACTTTCTCGGGAGGGGCTATTCTTTCGGTCATATTCTTTTTGGCCTTTTTTATGGCGGCTTTTAGCTCGTTGCTACCTATGCTGGAATTATTCATCAGCAATCTGAGGGATATGGGCTTAACACGGCAAGGAGCAGCGGTAAGAGCCGCTATTTTCAGTGTGGTGTTCGGGCTTCCTTCAGCCTACTCCTTGGATTTTTTTAACAATCAGGATTGGGTTTGGGGTATTGGGCTTATTATTTCCGGACTACTTATCATCATTGCGGTATTAAAGTACGGTGCTGATAAATTCAAAACGGATTTCATAGATAAGGATTCGGACCTTACGGTTCCAAAGCAATATTTTGTTTGGACGCTGACTTTCAACGTAGGTTTAGGTGCCTTTCTGATCTACTGGTGGATGAGCCAGGGCTATGCAGACTATCCTTGGTTTGATGTTAATGGCAACTGGAATCTTTTTGATGTTTACAGTAATGCCTCCGTCATTACCCAATGGGCGTTATTACTAGTTATCGGTTTATTCGTAAATAAGTACCTTTATACAACTTTCGTAAAAAGCAAAGTATGAGTGGCTCAGCGATTTTATCGATGATTCTGATCCTAGGACTTGTGGTTGGAGGGTTTGTTTTCTTCTTAGCCAAAGCGATTAAAAGGGAAAAAGAGAAAAAATAAGATTTTTCTTCCTGGAAGTATAAAATAGGTATAATGAGTACGATCACTGAATTTTCAAAATTAGATTTAGATAAGACTTACTCTTATGCAGATTACTTAACCTGGCGTTTTCAAGATCGGGTGGAGTTGATAAAGGGAAAAGTTTTTAAAATGACTCCAGCTCCGTCTCGGGGACATCAGGGCATCTCAATTGCGCTAAGTGCGATCGTCTGGAATCACTTCAGAGGAAATCCCTGCCAAGTGTATGAGGCCCCCTTTGACGTTCGATTGTCCAAAAACAAAACGTCAGACAAGAATGCTAAAACGGTAGTTCAACCGGATTTATGTGTGATCTGTGATCCCGAAAAGACTGACGATAGGGGGTGTAATGGTGCTCCCGACTTGGTGGTAGAAATATTATCCCCGGGGAATTCTAAGCGTGAAATGCGAGAGAAATTCGAGGCTTACGAAGAGTCCGGCGTACGTGAATATTGGATCGTAAATGCTATGGACAAAAACGTAATCATCTATCTTTTAAATGATCAAGGCATTTTTGTAGGGCTCAAGCCTTTCATAGAAACAGATGAATTAGTTTCGAGCATTTTCCCAGAACTCAAAATCGATTTGGTTGAGGTTTTTGAGAATGGCTAGTACTAGTCTAGAGGATACTCATAACCATAAAGCTTGGTGATTTTCTTTTTTGGCAACTCTTCCACCTCCATGGACATCATTATATTCTCATTAGGCCTATCCCTTCTATCGGTAGGTTGTTCAGCTATTTTGTCAATGACCTCTAACCCTTCAATCACTTTACCAAAAACGGTGTATTCATCATCTAGATGAGGAGCGCCACCAATCGTAGTATAGGCCTGTAGACGTTCTGGAGCGACCGCTTTATCCAGGTTTACCTGCATTACGCTGGCAAAGTAATCCTTCATTTTATTTATTTTCTTTCCATAAGCCTGAGGCCCTTCGTTTTGGTAAATATTCATGAGTAACTGCCGTACCGAATCCTGATCACCGCGTTGCATACATTGCTGCACTGCTTGATTTAACTTATTCTGGTCGGTGGTAAGTTCATCTTCCGTCCAGGTTTGACCTTGAACCACAAAGAATTGACTGCCGCTGCTCTCTTTCTGAGGATTTACCCGATCCGGTTGTCGGGCCGCCGATAAGGCGCCCTTGATATGAAAAAAGTCTTGGTTGAATTCCGCCGGAACATTATACCCCGGACCGCCATTGCCGAGTGGTGTGCCCGGTGCCGTGTTTTTAGAATTTGGGTCGCCACCTTGTATCATAAAATCTTTCATCACACGGTGAAACAACAGGCTGTCGTAGAACCCATCCTGCGCCAGTTTGATAAAATTTTCTTTGTGTTCTGGAGTTTCATCGTAAAGAATAGCTTTCATGTCTCCATACTCGGTTTTTATGGTGACAATGTAATCTTTGTCGGTTGCGCAGGAGGCAGTGATCAGCAATATTAGTGTTATGATTGGTAGTTTTTTCATCTCGTTAAAGTAGTATGTGGGAAATAGGTAGTAGGAAGAACTTATCTTA
>JBCCIX010000209.1:0-7430 GCA_039028075.1 Bacteroidota bacterium
CAGAGCTACGTGATCTTTGGGCGTAAAACGAATGCGGTGCCCGTAGTGAATACTTCGATTGAAGACCAAGAATTTACCGAAGGTTTTGGCACCTCTACCATCAGCGTAGAAGGAGTCTTCACTGATGCAGATGAAGAAGATATGCTTACTTTCAGCATAACCTCTTCCGAGGAAAGCGTGGTCACTGTCGCCATTGCGGAGGGCACCATCACACTGACTGAAGTGGGAGTGGGGACCTCCACGATCACCGTTACCGCCGACGATGGAAATGGAGGCTCAATAACCGATCAGTTTACGGTGACGGTAAACGCGGACCCTTGTCTGCTCATTGATGCTACGGTAACCTTGGAAGGTGAGACCCTTACCGCGTCGGAGACCGGTGTATCTTATCAATGGCTGGATTGCGATAATGGGAACACCAGCGTCGAGGGAGCCACCGAGCAATCGTTTACCCCTGAAACCAGTGGAAACTATGCCGTACAATTAAGTGCCGAAGGCTGTGTGGTACTTTCTGATTGTGTTGAAATCGATATTATTTTGAGTATTGAAGGAGGCTGGGTCAGCGATATTAAGTTGTATCCGAATCCCGTACGAGACCGGTTTTCAATTGTCCTGGATCAGACCTATACGGATGTCACTTTGAGATTACGTGATTCAAGGGGAGTGCTCTTGGAAGAAAAGGACTACCGGGATAGCTCGACCATAGAATATGAGCTTAAAGCTCGACCCGGCATTTATTTTGTGGAACTCAACACCGGAGATAAAATGGCGAACATAACGATCAAAAAGGATTAATCCTTACCCCTAAAGCCCACCTCAAAGAATAGGCAGGAAGGTGGGCTTTTCGGATTCTATTTTTATCAAACTATTTAAAATAAATAATTACCTATGAAATCATTAAAATTTACCCTATCGGTCCTTATGCTCTTTGCGCTTAGTGGCGTGATGTCCTGCAGTGATGACGATGACGGACCTACCGTAAGCGAAAGACAATTAGAACTTCTGCAAGGTGTATGGTCCGTAAGTCAGGATGATGATGTGACCTTCCAAAATACCAATGCCCCGGGCGATTGGTCTGCATTCAGCATTACCTTCAATATGAACAACACGGTAACCGTATCGGGACAGCCCACAGACGTAGATGTGGACCTATTTGAATTGTCGAGCTTTGAGATTAGTGGAGATCAGGTGCAATCTTTTACGCTGATTTTTAACGGGCAGGATGGCGAACAGGCGACGGTAAATATCACCGATAGCGAAATGCTATTCTCATTTTCCATTACCGCGAACGACGACAAGTTAGGAGCAAGAACGGCTGCTGTGACAGGACTGTGGGAATTGTCCCTTTCTAAAAACTAAGTCAGGTCTCAACCCATCTTCCTGCTTTGCGCTGATAGAAAAGGGGGATGGGTTACTTACTTTTCTTTGGTACACTTTATATTTCTACTTCGATCCCAAGTAGGGTAAACGCTTAGAAGCATCCGCAGAGACATCTCAATAAATCTTTTTGCCGCTGGGATATTAAAAAGATAACAAGATCAATTTTGATGTAAGTCTTACCATCAAATGACTACGTAATAGACTAGGAAGTCAAAAGATTAATTTTAAGGGTATCGATTCGCCGCGATGCTTTTTGATTTAGATTGATGATCATCTGATTTTTGACTGCCATTAGGAGAGCCCTCCTGTGATTTTTTTAGGCGGGATTTGACTAGAAGAAACCGGTAGCTTAGTATCAGACATTTTCTAAAGCACTTCTCTAAGCCATTGAACTGGTAAGCGCTCAAAAGGAAGTGGATCATGGCGTAGGTGGTAGTGCATTTGGGAGCTTAGCTTTTCCCATTTTGGTTTTTATTTCCATCGCATAAAGAGCACCGTAGGCCCAGCATATCCGGGCAATTTTAATCACGTATTGGCTAAAACAATACACGTTGAGGGAGTTACAATACATAGCCGGCCACTGAAGAATAAAGAGTACAAAATCTTAGCAAAGAAAAGACGCAGAAGGTCTGCCACTGGACGCAGATCGGTTCCATCGGTTGGGATGATGAATTAAGAAATAGAAACACTAACTTGCTCATCAAAATATGCCGACAATATTATTGATAAATGGCTTCCGTTTTTATTTTTATGCAGGAGATAGGAACGAGCCTGCACATGTCCACGTTGAAAGAGGAGACGGCATAGGGAAAATTTGGTTAGGCCTTAGTTAAAACCTCAATACTTTGATCATTTTAAAGCTCAAGAGAAAAAAGAAGCTATGAAATTGGCTACGGAAAATTATGAACTATTAAAATCAAAATGGAATGAGTTCTTTCGTTAATCAATATGACCCCTTAGAGCAGTTAATTTTTAATGAAGGCCTACGCATAAAAGCGATACACCTTCACCAAGACCTTGATCTCATGCTTGTTGTTTTAAGCAATGGCAAAATACTCCGACGTACCATCTCCCAATATAATTGCTGAAGAAAGCTACACAAAGCCAACTCAATGATTATCGATTGATCGGGAAAGGTGTGGGAGTTCACTGGCCACAATTAGATGAAGATTTAAGTTTGAAAGGCTTTTTACGAGAAGAGCTATCACAAGTGGTTGCTGCTTAATCCCACCACACAAAGCCAACTCTCCAAATTGTATAGTGGTTTTAGCTTGGTATTGATCCTTCACAAAACCTAAGTCAGGTCGGCTTCAATCCATCTTTCTGTTTTGCGATGATAGCGAAAGAGGATGGGTTAGTTATCTATTTGGTTACATCTCTATGATTCCTACTCCCATCCTAAACGGAGTAACACGCTGCAAGGGAAACGTAAACCCGTTTCTCCACATTTTCGCGTCTTCATCCGATAGCTTGAGCTACTATTTATCTTTTTAACTTGTGGTAAAAATCACTGTATAAATTGAAAATGAACGAAATAGTAACCTTTTAAATCATTCCATATTATCGCCAGAATTGTAGATTGGGCGCAAAACACTTTTTTAAGTCATTCCGTATTTCGATGGTCTATATCGTCTATCGGGAGGAGGAATCTTCGCCATTCAGAAAATAACCGCTGGACTTTCCGAATGGCAAAGATGTCTTCACTACGTTAAGACATGACTTATTAAATAAAAGGCCATTGCGACAAGTAGGAACGCACCAGCAAAGCACGAATTATTTATAACAAAAATAATTATAATTTAATAAATACAACCAACGAGATCAATTTACCTAGAACTAGTGATTGATCATCGGTACGTTGACCTCTAACTTTGCACACTTTAGAAAATATCTAAATAATGTTTGTACGGTTAGCCATTTTGTTTCTGATTCTTCCGTGTGTGGCTCAAGCGCAAATAGTTTTGAAGCTTGAAGATGCTGCTACAGGAGAACCCATAGAAGGTGCGCAGGTTACCTTTTTGGAGGAAAGTAAGGTTCTCTTGGCAGTTATATCGGATCGAGAGGGGCAGATCACCGCTGAAGTGGACTTACCGGCCACCGTTGAGATATCTCACATCGGCTACATAAATAAACGATTTTCAGTCGCTAGTACTCAGCATACCTTTCAACTTCAGCCGGATAAGGTATCCTTGGATGAGGTAGTGGTGACCGGACAATTGATGCCACAGTCGATAGATCAGTCGGTCTACACGGTCAATACTATTAATAGGAAACGCATGGATAATCAGGCCGCAATTGATCTCGCCGATGTATTGAGTAATAATTTAAACATAACGCTAACCCCAAACAAGGGAGAAGGCAGAACCGGAGTGAGCATGCTAGGTCTCGGAGGAGAGTACGTAAAAGTGCTGGTAGATGGTGTGCCTTTTGTAAGTATTAACGGGAACGGGAACGACGTGGATTTTACTCAAATTAATCTCAACTCTATTGAGCGTGTCGAGATTGTAGAGGGGCCGATGTCGGTCAGTTACGGCTCTAACGCAGTAGCCGGTGTTATTAACATCATTACTACCAGAGATGTGATGAATCAGGTATTCATTCAGGAGGAAACGGTGGGATCTGAATATGGCCTGAACAGAGGTCGGCACGTTCAATCAGTCAGTCTGGGCAAACGCTTAGGAGATAATGTACTCATCCAGGGTAGTCTGCTGAGAAACGATTTCAGAGGATTCTTTAACAACTTCGAAGGACAAGATCATATTTTACGAGACGGGCGTAGAGGGCATGATTGGTTGCCAAAAATCCAATACAACGGTAATGCGTCTGTAAGTCTTGAAAATGAAAATTTCTATGCTCGATACCGTTTTGATTATTTCACGCAACATTTAGACCGCTACGATAAAGATGTATTTGAACGTCCGCATGAATCCGGGGTTACCACTTTCTACGGAAGAGATAATGAATTCAAAACTGAACGGTTTGCCCATAATTTAATTCTGGAGGGTAGCTTGAGAGGTGTTTCTTATCATATCGTTTCCTCTCTAAGCAAAGTAGAGAGAACTGACAGGTTGTTGTTAAATAATATTGTGGCAGGAACCACGGATTCGTTAATTCAACAGAAGTCACGCTTTTTTACCAGCGCTTTAAGTCGCGGGAACTTTACCAATTTTTTGTCAAGCGATAAGTTCGGGTTGGAGATAGGTTATGAGTATACATACGAGGATTTTCAAAACCCGGATGTGAACAGGAATGAGCTTCCAACAGAGTTAATAGAATCGGGTTTAGGCAGAGAGCGAGCGTATTTACACAATATTGCCGGATTTACGAATCTGGAATGGAGAGTGAATGAAAACTTTGTGCTTCGTCCAGGGCTTAGAATTCTCTATAACGATC
The DNA here is from genome assembly GCA_039028075.1 of Bacteroidota bacterium. GTDB lineage: Bacteria > Bacteroidota > Bacteroidia > Cytophagales > Cyclobacteriaceae > Fulvivirga. The sequence goes on from JBCCIX010000209.1 coordinate 4,774, forward strand.
TCTATGCCGAGTCTCCTGTTATCTATAACTTTCATGCCAAATATGCCCTTCCCAAACAGTTTGATGTTCGGTTTACGGTAGGTCGGTCTTACCGCACGCCTAATATTCTAGAGTTATATGACCACTTTGTAGATGCTAACCATCATCAGGTGGGCAATCCGGATCTGACACCTGAAGATGGCATTGGTTTTTCGCTTGATCTTAAAAAGAGGTACCAAATAGCTTTTGGCAACTTTAGTAGCTCGCTCAAAGTATTCTACAATCGAATAGAAGATAAAATAAGCCTAGAACAATTCAATGAACAGCCGCAAAAATTCAGATTGTTAAATGTAGACCTTTTCCAAACCAAAGGAATAACGCTACGGAACGAATTAAGATTTAACAAACTGTCGGGAGCGCTGGGCTTTTCCTACATTGGGCGGTACAATGAAATGCTCAACAATACGGAAGATTTACCGGAAGAATTCTTCTATTCACCCGAGGTTAATGCGTCGGTGACCTACACTTGGGACAGTCCTAATATTTCTCTGTCGACCTTTTATAAATACACCGGAAGAGAGCAACGTTATGTGAACAGAGGTAACGACACGGTATTAGGTGAAATAGATGCGTTTAATTGGTGGGATGCCAATGTAACCTGGCGGTTGAACCAGAAATTATCATTTCAATCCGGGGTGAAGAACATCTTGAATATAACCGATATAAATTCCACTGCTCAGACGGAAGGTGCGCATTCTGCGGCGGCCACTACTATTGGGTTGACCTATGGCCGTTCCTACTTCTTAAAAGCAACATTTGATTTTTAAAACGATAAAGGCGATGCTGAATGACAAAGGCATCCAATAAATAAATTGATCTGATTATGAAACATATTGATACTATTCTTCTGAGTCGCATGAAGGCCTACTTTATGATTATATTGTTCGCCCTTCTTGTCTTTTCACTTTCAAGTTGCGGGGATGATGACGATCCGCTTCCTGTTTTAGGAGCCTCTTTTGAGACCACAGGAGTAGGTATTTCCGGAGATACTGATGAAGCTACCATCGTGATCACTTTTAGCAGAGCTACTTCAGTAGAAAACTCCATCAGAATTGAAGTATTGGAGACCGGGGTGACTAATCAAACCGAATATTCTACCACGCCGGGGATATCCAACGGAGAGCTACTACTAAATGTTCCCGCAGGTCAGGAGTCTGCTTCTTTCACCGTACGCAGATTAGTGGATTTGATACCCTCGGGTACCTCAGTGACATTTACCATCGCAGAAATCACAGGGGAGCCTGAAGCTCAAATTTCCGGAAACGTTGAGATACAGGTGAGCTTCGAGGCGATTACAGCACCTGGCTCAACCGAAGAGCCGGTCATAGGAGGTGCGTCTCAGCCAAATCAGGTATACTACGACTTAAGTTTGAACCAGGAAATAACCGTTGAGCGTGTTTCATGGGACCTGGGCTTCTTCTCAGGGACGAGCGATAAAGTAATTATCAATTATTCTACTTATGCGCTTGCACAAGCCATTGATAAAACCGACCTGAATAGCGTTACAGCACAAGATACTGTCGGTTTCTCAGGGCAGCAATCTATCGCTACAGTTGGGGCGCATATCTACATTGATAATCCAAATAGAGACCTTGAGAGCCTGGCGATAGCCGATATCTCCGCGACGGACTCGGAGAACAAGGTGTATATTATAAATAGAGGTGGGGGTCCAGGTTCAGATGTTGTTGAACCCGGTTCGGCGACAAACGTTGCCTCAGTTAGTAGGGGTTGGAAAAAGATTCGAATATTAAAGGATGGTGATGATTACATTGTCCGGCACGCGGATATCGATGCAACCTCTTTTTCAGAGGCTAGGATAACGAAAGACCCTACCTTCAACTTTAACTACTTTAGTTTTGAAAATGGTGCCGTAACCGTGGAACCTGAAAAAGAGCGTTGGGATATTGTATTTAGTATATCTTCCAACATCATAGACTTTGGGGGAGGTTTAGGGGCATATGGCTTCGCGGATTTTGTCCTTTCTAATCGTCAAGGTGGAGTTGAAGTGGCGTGTATAGGTGTAAAAAGGTCGGTATTCGGCCCTGTAATTGATCCTGGGCCGGGTGTGGTCTACGATGATTTTACAGTGGATGACCTGGACGCTGAATACGTGGATTTCTCTGCTGATGGTAATACAATTGGACCCGTATGGAGATCGGTATTTGGTCAGCCAACTGCTTTCGATGATGTTTTCTTCGTAATTCGGGATACGGAAGGCAACATATACAAGGTGCAATTCTTAGCCATTACGGATGAAAATGGAACGCGCGGCAATACCTCTTTCAAGTATGAACTCTTACAATAAAAATGATCTTAAACTTCGGGGCTGGAGATAAACTCGATATGTTTGCATTGAAATAATAAGAAATGGTATGAGATATCTATTCGTGATTGTGAGTGTGTTGGTAGCGGGTAATGCATTGGCACAGAAGAAAAAGAAACAAGACCTAGAGGCTATTAAAGCGATGTGTGGCTGCTATGATGTATCCTTTAATTTCGCAGAGACCTTTGCTACCGCAAAGGACTACGAATTTCACAAAAACTACTATTCAGGAGCGTTAGAATACGCCATGTTGGTGGAGGAGTCGAAGGATAAAGTGGTCATTCAACATTTATTA
>JBCCIX010000210.1:0-7425 GCA_039028075.1 Bacteroidota bacterium
AGCCAAGGGCGGATAAATGGTAAAGTAGTCTGGTGAATTCAGGTTTCTGTAAAGCTCAATACTCAGGGATTTGGGAAGCTGACCATTTTCAATGAACCAACTTGGAACATGGGCAAAAGGATGTATTCCTTCGTGGATCAATTTTCCATCCCATATAAATCGATAGATATCGTCTGAAAGAACGGGCATCGAAAACAAAAATAAAAGTCGTAGAATGAGTGCAGTAAGGATAATTTGCTTGGCACTAAACTGGTTTTTTCTAAAAACGTAGATGAAAATTGAGAAAAGAAGGGCATACAGTCCGATGAGAACAAAACTCTGATATCTTTCAATAGAATACCCAAGATATAGGTACAATGACCCGGAAATAGCTAAAAGAAATGTATTAAGCCTACTAGGTTTAAGCGACATTACGAATAGGCTTTACAGAATGATAAAATACACTCCCAAAGCCTAAGGCTAACATGACATGGAAAATAATCAAACCCCAATCGTGCAGATGGATTCCGGCCGCAATGCCTCCAATAAAGTATAAACAAAGCACTCCTTCCAAGAACGTCAATAGGGTAAAGCTCGGCTTCACATATTCATTACCCTTCCAGCTATCACCTCTGTGCTTAATATTAAACTTAGGCGTTCTGACAAATGCGCTTTTTACACCAAGTAAACCCTCTAATACTGCCAATCCGTTATGCAAGGAAAGTCCCATAGACACTACTAAAAACATAGGAAATACCTTGATGTACTGACTGGCCGCTTTGTCTTTAAATGTGTTTTTACTGGATATCCAATAGAATACTGCTATAGAAAAAAAACCGATGAGAAAAATACTTCCTAGATCGAATAAAAGTGAGAGTTCAGGATTAGCATCTTTGATGTAGAGCATAGGGATACTCAAGATACTCGCCAAAAGCAGGCAAACAAAAACAGAACTATTGAATAAGTGAAAGACAGCATGAATCTTATTCAACCAATTAATTTTAGACCGGAAAACTTTTCCGAGATTTTTTTTTGCCGTTTCTGCAGCACCTTTGTTCCACCTGTATTGCTGCGACTTGATGGCAGGCATAATAACTGGTAACTCAGCCGGAGCAACACAATCTTCCAAAAACTTAAACTTCCATCCTTTTATCTGGGCCCGGTAGCTAAGGTCTAAATCCTCCGTCAAGGTATCTGACGACCACCCTCCGGCATCAATAATGGTGTCTTTTCGCCAAACCCCTCCCGTACCGTTAAAATTAATAAAACTGCCTGCATGACTCCTTCCTGTCTGCTCTATTGAAAAATGAGCATCCAATCCAAACGCCTGAAGCCTCGTCAATAAGGAGTAATCGCGGTTTAGGTGTCCCCATCTGGTCTGAACCAAGCCAATATCTTCATTGAACTCAGAGAGGGTTCGCAGTAAAAAATCGGGTTTCGGCAAAAAATCGGAGTCAAATATGGCAATGAACTCTCCTTTTGCCAAGTGCAGCCCATATTCCAAAGCCCCAGCTTTAAATCCTACCCTTTCCTGCCTTCTGATGTGCGTGATATCTATACCTTGAGCCGACCAGTAGGCTATTTTTTGGGCAGCAATTTCAATAGTGTCGTCGGTAGAATCGTCCAAAACCTGGACCTCCAATAACTCTTTTGGATAATCAAATTGGCATACAGCATCAATCAGCCGGTCAATCACATATTTTTCATTGAAGACAGGAAGCTGAACCGTAACTTTCGGAGTATGGACTTGGGTTGCTGGAAAAGTAGATTTACCTTTTTTACTTTTTAAATAATGCCAAGTTAAGTGCAATTGCCCCAAACTAAACATAAAAATGAAGAGTAGACTGAATGAATAAAGAACTATGACTATGTATTCTATGATCATAAATTCTTAAAAATCGTCCATAAAATTTTATAGCCTGCCATGACTGTACCTTTTACGGTCCCCGAAATTTTAGAAAACCCAATACGTTTTCGGTAGGTGACCGGAACCTCGGTTGAGAGCACTCCTTTCTTCGCCGCTTTTACCTGCATCTCTACGGTCCAACCATAAGTGGTGTCCTGCATATCCAATTCCATGAGCTTATTGTATTTTATGGCCCTAAAAGGTCCCAAATCCGTGAATTTCACGTTATAAAACAACTTAATCAACCTTGTAGCTAACCAATTACCAAAAATCTGTTGCGGTGTCATCGCACCTTTTTCCAGATTGCCTAAAGCCCTCGAACCTATTACCATTTCCATGTTGTTTTTAATAATGGGATCAATCAGTTTTAACATCTCTTCAGGATAGTCTGAGTAATCAGCATCAATAAATACAATTATGTCGGCTTTATCAACTGAATTCTTAACGTAATTAATGCCTTTTAGACATGCTCGCCCATAGCCTTTAACTTCTTCTCTCAGAACGGTAGCACCAGCTGCTTTTGCCACCTGCTCAGTTTCATCAGTAGAAGCGTTGTTTACCACTATAACTTCTTCGACAAAATCCGGGATTTCCTTTATTACGTTTCCAACACCGTTCTGCTCGTTAAAGGCGGGTATAATAACCTTGACTGCCTGCTCCATTGTCAAACTAACGAATGTAAAAATAGTCCAGACTTACCAGTTGATTTAGTCACGCAACGGACATTATTATAATGCGAACAGGTTTAATAGGCTCTCGCAAATACTACCCTTCCCTTTGAGGGTTTGCCAGAATAAATACATACACCATTATCCGGCTTCTGATTTAAGGGCACACAACGAATAGAGGCTTTGGTTTCTGCCTTAATTTTTTCTTCGGTTTCAGCGCTACCATCCCAGTGAGCCATAATGAAACCTCCTTTTTTGTTAAGGGTCTTTTGAAAATCTTTATAGGTATCCACGGATGTAGTTTGAGCCGTTCTAAACGCCAATGCTTTGGCATAAAGATTAGATTGTATCTCCTCCAATAAATCAACGATAACATCACCAATACCCTCGAGGATGTAGACTTTCTTTTCTTTCGTATCCCTTCGGGCAATTTCTACCGTACCATTCTCAATATCTCGCGGACCTACAGCAATCCTAAGTGGTACCCCTTTCAGTTCATACTCAGCAAATTTCCATCCTGGTGACTGCGTATCCCGATCGTCAAATTTTATTGATATGCCCAACGCCTTTAATTCTTGACTTATCGTATCAACCAGCGTTTTTATCGCTTGGAACTGTTCTTCTGTCTTAAAAATAGGAACGATGACCACCTGAATAGGAGCCAACTTTGGGGGAAGAACTAATCCGTGATCATCAGAATGCGCCATAATAAGGGCTCCCATAAGCCTTGTACTCACGCCCCAGGAAGTACCCCAAACAAAATCTTCCTTTCCGTCTTTTCCCGCAAACCTGACGTCAAATGCCTTGGCGAAATTCTGCCCTAAAAAATGTGAAGTACCCGCCTGAAGCGCCTTACCGTCCTGCATTAATGCTTCAATGCAGTAAGTGTCAATGGCACCAGGAAAGCGCTCACTTTCAGTTTTCACTCCCTTAATTACAGGCATGGCCATAAAGTTTTCCGCAAACTCAGCATAGACATCCAGCATTTGCCTGGTTTCCTCTAAAGCTTCGCTTTGAGTAGCATGTGCCGTATGCCCTTCTTGCCAAAGAAATTCGGCCGTCCTTAAAAATAATCTGGTCCTCATTTCCCAACGCACTACATTGGCCCATTGGTTAACCAAAATAGGTAGATCACGGTAAGACTGTATCCAATTTTTATACGTGTTCCAAATTACTGTTTCTGAGGTAGGCCTAACGATAAGCTCTTCTTCCAGCTTCGCCTCAGGATCAACTACTACTCCCGACCCATCCGTGGCATTTTTAAGTCGATAATGGGTAACGACTGCACATTCCTTGGCAAAACCTTCCACATGATCTGCCTCCTTGCTAAGATAGGATTTGGGTACAAATAAGGGGAAATATGCATTGGTGTGTCCCGTTTCCTTAAACATCTTATCAATTTCAGCTTGCATTTTTTCCCAAATACTATAGCCGTAGGGCTTGATCACCATGCATCCACGCACCGCAGAATGTTCGGCTAAATCTGCTCTCTTCACAATTTCATTGTACCATAGCGAGTAATCCTCAGATCGTTTAGGAAGTGATTTTGCCATTTAGGAGTAAGTTGGTATGTTTTTTGTTTAATAAGGGTCGTAACGAACCGACAAATATAGATATTATTGAATCTGTTTTCTCGAATTAACGTTATATAGTTAAGTTTAGGGTATAAAAGAGGAGGTAAGCCATGAAAACCAACATTAAACCATTCATTTTAAGTTTTGTATTTCTAGTAATGTCAGGACATTTTACCATTGCTCAGGAATACGATGATTTGTATTTCAATGCCAATGACCGTGAGGTCAAAGAGAAAAAAAGTGCGAAAAAAGACAAAGAGCTTGAAATGATAGAAGAGGCAACCGCCGACTTAGATCAGAGCTTCTCTGAAAGAAATGTTAATCCTGAATATATTGCAAAATACAGAGCGGAGCAAGAACAAAATAACAATGGTAATAGGTTTGATGACGATGAGTATTTTACTGAGAGCTTCAGAGAAAATGAATCATTGAATAATTTCCAAAATAACGCTGCAGTGGTCACACGCGATAGATTCGGAAATACCACTTATTTCAGGAATGCAAATGATGTATTTTGGAGTGATCCGTTTTTATATCAAGGTACAATGTTCGATCCTATGTTTGGTTTCCATCGGTTTGGACCGATGGGTTTCAATCAATTTGGGCCCGGCTTAAATGTAAATGTAGGTTTCGGTTTTGGATGGAACCGATGGAACAGATGGAATAGATTTAATGCCTGGAATGTAGGTGTTGGTTTTGGATGGGGGAATGCCTGGGCTAATCCATGGGCAAACCCTTGGGCTTTTGGCGGTGGCTTTGGTTTCTATGATCCTTGGTTTTACGATCCTTTCTTTTGCCCATCACCCTTCAGGAATAACGTAGTTGTGATCAATAACATTGAAAACAGAGCAAATCGCACCATCAGAAGGGGTGTTGGTCCTTCCAGGACGGCTACAGCAAGCAGAACGGTAACCAGTACAGACTCGAGAACGATCAATACAGGTACTAGTAATGGCAGAACCAGCACAAGTCGAGTGGCTAGTAACAGTAGAAGATCCTCACGGGAGTCGATCAACTCTAGGAGTTCTGGGGATAGTGGACAAAGTAGATATTACCGAAGAAGTAGAAGTAGTGATCCGTCTGCAGTTTCTTCGAGGAGTTCACGATCAAGTCGTTCGTATTCTACTTCTAATTCATCCTCCAATTATTCGAGAAGTAGTCGATCTACAGCACCCAGTTCGAGATACAGTTCAGGTCGATCATCTGGAACGTCACGTTCGAGTGGTTACAGTCGTTCCAGTAGATCAGGGTCAAGTTCTGGTTACAATCGGTCATCAGGATCCCGTTCGAGCAGTTTCAGCAGGCCTTCCAGATCTTCAGGCAGTCGTAGTTACTCAGGAAGTAGAAGTAGTGGCAGCAGAAGTAGCGGATTTTCAAGATCGAGTGGAGGCTCTAGTCGATCCAGTGGTGCCTCTAGAAGTAGTGGTGGCCGACGAGGTAACTAATTGCTGTCGACTCTACATACGTACACGTAAATTCTTGAACCTATGAAGATGCATGCAAAGCTTACCATTGTAAGCATGATAATCTTGTGCGCGGCTGTTAATGTCATCCAAGGTCAAGATCCAGCAGATTTACCCGGTTTGATGGTCGACCTGACACGAACAAACAACGGCGGTAGTGCAAGGATTTTGGGTATTGGCAGCGCACAAACGGCTATTGGCGGCGATATTAGTTCTGTTTCTTCAAATCCTGCCGGCTTGGGTTTCTTTAACGGTTCTGAATTCAGTTTTAGTAGCCAATTCAATGGGTTAAGTACAACTTCCAACTATATCAATAACTCCACAGAAGATTCAAAGTTGAATTTCAATTTGCCTAACCTTGGGGTTGTTATTAACCGTGGTAAAACACGAAATAAGTGGCTTAACCAATCATTTGGTGTTAGCATTAACAGAAAAGCTGATTTTCAAAACCGTTTTAGTTATAGTGGTTTGAGTTTTAATGATATAGTCTTAGATCCCGTAACAGGTGAGGCGCAAATAGAGTTAAATCCAAATGCACCGAAAGATATTATTGAACTAGCTTTCCAAGGGGTTATAGATGTGGGTCTACCTGATATGCCTCCAATTGTAACTGACGACTTCGCTGGCGATCTGGCCATACTGGCTTGGAGAACCTTTTTATTAGATGAATTCACGGATGAGCAGGGCAATCGCTTTATCGAAAGAACTGTATTTGCCACAGATGTCGATGGAAATGTGCTAGAAGACGATAATGGTGATGCCATGTTAGCTTTTCCAGAAGAAGACCTTCCAACGCTGCAAATCGAAGATATAAATATTACAGGAGCTGCTTATGAATTTAATCTATCATATGGTGCCAATTATGATGATCGAATATATCTAGGGGCATCTATTGGAATAAACACTTTTCGAAAGGAGGTCGAGCGAGTATATAATGAGCAGCCCACACTTACGAACTTATTTCAGTTAACATTTACTGATGTTTACGAGCAAACAGGGCTCGGCATTAATGCTACCGGCGGTATAATTGCCAGACCTATTGATGCAATTCTACTTGGTTTAACCTACACAACACCGACGTTCTATGGCGTATCACAAATAAGAGAGTTAGGTATGACATCAAACTTTAAAGATACGAACCCCATTGAGGCCGAACCTTTACTATTTGATGAATCAAATTATACGATGACAATACCATCAAAATTTAATGCTGGCATGACATTTTTTGCCGGTAAAAGTGGTTTTTTAACCGCTGAAATAGAGCAGGTAAATTACAGCGGTGGCAGTGTATCAGGTCTTTCAGAACAGAATTTAGAAGATATTTCCAACGAAGCAATAAACCGTTTCGATCGCGCTTTAAATTATCGATTTGGCGCAGAATTCAGGCATGACATCTTCAGAATACGCGGTGGATTCGCCTATTTGGCAGACCCGGCTGAAGACAATGTGGAGCAGGAAGAAAGGCAATTCTCATTCGGCGTAGGGATTAGGAAACGGAAATATTATGGCGATGTTGCTATCGTTCGTTCTGACGGATTTTCCAGTCAAATCAGTCCGTATCCGGGAGCACCAATAGCTACGGTAGAGCAAAATGCCACCAGAGTCACCTTTACCGTGGGAGTAAGGTTTTAAAGCCTGGCAATTAGTTGAATTAATTCTTTTTCATTCACTTTTTCACCCTCCAAAGTGTAATCCGCTCGAACATAAAAAGGCTTTCTGATTTGATAGGTATCCTTTAGGGTCTTCCCAAGATCCAAGTCTTTCAATTTGGGTCTTTCCATATTCGTTTTTGCTAGCCGCTCAATGATAATAGACATAGCAGTATCTAGAAACAC